>DASRIR010000243.1:0-2357 GCA_035649875.1 Burkholderiales bacterium
GCCTGGCGTCCGATCGCGAAGGCGCGCGCCACCAGCCACAGGAAAAGCCCGATCACCAGCGCAACGCCGACGAAGCCGAGCTCCTCGGCGATCACCGCGAGCAGGAAATCGGTGTGCGCCTCCGGCAGGTAGTGCAGCTTCTCCACGCTCGCCCCAAGGCCGACGCCGAGCCACTCGCCGCGCCCGAAGGCGATCAGCGCGTGGGAAAGCTGGTAGCCCTTGCCGAACGGGTCGGACCAGGGGTCCATGAAGCCGAAAATGCGCTGCATGCGGTAGGGCGAGGTGAGCACGAGCAGCACGAAGCCCGCGGCCAGCATGCCGAGCAGCGCGGCGAAGTGCCTGCCGTTCATGCCGCCGAGGAACAGGATCGAGAAGGTCACCACCGCGATCACCACCAGCGCGCCGAAATCCGGCTCGCGCAGCAGCAGCCACGAGACCAGCAGCATGACCGCGAGCATCGGCAGCAATCCGCGCTTGAAGCTTTTCATCACCGCATGCTTGCGCGCGGTGTAGTCCGCCGCGTAGAGCACGACCGCCAGCTTCATCGCTTCCGAGGGCTGAAAGCCGAAGCCCGGCAGGTCGAGCCAGCGCCGCGCGCCGTTGACCTCGCGGCCGAATCCCGGGATGAGCACCAGCGCGAGCAGCACCACGCCGCCGAAGAACAGCCAGGGCGCGGCTTTCTGCCACCAGCGCGCGGGCACCAGGAACACGATGATCGCCGCGGCCAGCGCGATGCCGAGGTACGCGCCGTGGCGCGCCAGGAACCACGCCGCGTTGTTGCCGGTGAAGCGGCTCGATTCCGCGATGGCGATCGACGCCGAGTAGACCATCACCAGCCCCATCGCCGCGAGCAGCAGCGCCGCCCAGGCAAGCGAGCGGTCGTACTCCGCGTTCGGCGCGCTGCGCGCGAAGACGTAGGTCTGGCTCACGGCGCAAGCGCCTTCACCGCGGCGGCGAACACGTCGCCGCGGTGCTTGTAGTCGCGGAACATGTCGAAGCTCGCGCACGCGGGCGAGAGCAGCACCGCCTGACTCGGGATTTCGGAAGCTTTCTGTACCGCCTCCTGCAGGGAACGGCAGCGTTCGGTCGGCAAACCGGAGAGCGCTTTCTCGATCAGCGGCGCATCGCGTCCGATCAGCAATACCCGCGTGGCGAACTCGCGCACCGGCTCGCGCAGCGGCGAGAAATCCTGGCCCTTGCCCTCGCCGCCGAGGACCAGCACCGTCTTCTTCCCCAGGCCGCGCAGCGCGGCGACGGTGGCGCCGACATTGGTGCCCTTGGAGTCGTCGTACCACTCGACGCCGCGGCGCGTGGCGACCAGCTCCAGGCGGTGCGGCAGGCCTTTGAAGGTCTTGAGTCCGGTGCGCAGCGCGTCTCTGGACACGCCAAGCGTGGAAGCGAGCGCGGCGGCCGCGAGCGCGTTCGCGACGTTGTGGGAGCCCCGGATCGAAAGCTCGCCGACGCCGATGATCGCGCGCTTGCCGTGGACCAGCTCGTTGCCAACCACGCCGAAATCCTCGCCGCGCGGCGCGTCGAGGCCGAAGGTCACGACCTTCCTGCCGGCCTGCGCCATCGCGAGCGAGCACGGGTCGTCGCGGTTCAGCACCTGCGTGCCCACGCCCATGAAGATGCGCGCCTTGGCTGCGCCATAGTCGTCGAGGCCGGTGTAGCGGTCGAAGTGGTCCTCGGTCAGGTTGAGCATCGCGGCCGCCGCGGGCGCGAGCGACCACGTGGTCTCGAGCTGGTAGCTGGAAAGCTCGAGTACCCAGGCGGCGGGGGGCGTTTGACGCTTCATCAGGGCGTCGAGCGCGGGCGGGCTGATGTTTCCGGCCACTTCGCAGTCGATGCCGCCGGCGCGCAGCAGATGGCCGGTGAGCGAGGTCACGGTGGTCTTGCCATTGGTGCCGGTGATCGCGAGCACCGGCTGGCGGGCGTGCCACGCGAAGAGCTCGATGTCGCCGAGCACCGGAATGTTCGCCGCCAGCGCTGCGCGAATGATTTCCTGCTCGAGCGACAGGCCGGGGCTCACGCAAACGAGGTCGGCGCCTTCCAGCAGGCGCGGATGAAACGGCCCGAGGCGCAGATCGCCGCGGAAGCTGTCCTTGCGCGGCGGAGCGGCGCGAGTGTCGGCGACGCGCGCCTGGCCACCCTCGCGCTCCACCCAGCGCGCCGCCGAGAGCCCGCTGTCGCCCAAGCCGAGGACCAGCACGCGTTTGCCCGCCAGAGAGGTCCTGGCTGGTTTCGGCAGGAGCGAAAAGGCGGGTTCGCGCATCATCGGAGCTTGAGCGTCGACAGGCCGAACAGCACCAGCATCATGGTGATGATCCAGAAGCGCACCACGACCTGGCTCTCCTTCC
>DASRIR010000244.1:0-3942 GCA_035649875.1 Burkholderiales bacterium
CGCGGTCGAGGCGATCCGCCGCGCCGGCTCCACCGACAAGGCGAAAGTGCGCGACGCGCTGGAAGCGACGCGCGGCTACGTCGGCACCGGCGGCGTGGTCAACATGTCGGCGCAGGACCACATGGGGCTCGACCTGTCGGCCTTCCGCATGCTGGAGGTGCGCAAGGGCGACTGGCAACTCGTCAAATGAGTGGTTCAGTCGATGCTTGAGCAGTACCTCCTGTCGGGGATCACGACCGGCGCGATCTACGCGCTGGTCGCCCTCGGCTTCGCGATCATCTACAACGCGAGCCACGTGATCAACTTCGCGCAGGGCGAGTTCGTGATGATCGGCGGCATGGCGAGCGCCGCTTTTTTCGAATCGGGAATACCGCTGCCGGCGGCGGTGGCGCTGGCCATTGCCACGGCCACCCTGGTCGGCGTGCTGCTCGAGAAGCTCGCGGTGGAGCCGGCGCGCGAAGCCTCGGTGGTGACCCTCATCATCATCACCATCGGCGCCTCGATCCTGCTGCGCGGGCTTGCCACGCTCGTGTGGGACAAGAAGATCCACCGCGTGCCCGCGTTCTCCGGCGAGACGCCGATCGTCATCGGCGGCGCTGCGGGCGGCGCGACGCTCCTGCCGCAGGTGCTCTGGGTGCTCGGCGCGAGCACGGTCGCGGTGGCGCTGCTCACCTGGTTCTTCCGCCGCACGCTCACCGGCAAGGCGATCCTCGCCGTGTCGCACAACCGCCTGGCGGCGCGCCTGATGGGGATCAGCGTGCGCCGCGTGCTCGCGGTTTCCTTCGCGCTCTCGGCCGCGCTCGGCGCGCTCGCCGGCGCGCTCATCGCCCCGATCGCGTTCACCAGCTGGGACGTGGGCGTGATGCTCGGCCTCAAGGGCTTCGCCGCGGCGATCCTCGGCGGCATGGGCTCGAGCGCAGGCGCGGTGGCCGGCGGGCTCGCGCTCGGACTGATCGAGGCGCTCGGCGCCGGCTATCTCTCTTCGGCCTACAAGGATGTCTTCGCTTTTCTCATCATCATCGCGGCCCTGGTCTTCCTTCCGAACGGCCTGCTTGGCCGCCGCGCTGCCGAGCGGGTTTAGCGGGCCGCGCAAGCCGCTGTTCGCGCTCGCCGCGGTGATCGCGGCCCTTCCGCTCGCCCTCACCAACAACTACACCTACGAGATCGCGATCCTGGTCGGGCTGAACGCGATCGTATGCGTCGGCCTGAACCTGCTGATCGGCTTCGCCGGCCAGATTTCGCTCGGTCACGCCGGCTTCTTCGGGTTGGGCGCCTACGGCAGCGCGCTCCTCGCCGCGCGCTACGGCTGGCCGACGTTCCTCTCGCTGCCGGTCGCGGTCGCGGCGGTGGGCGTTCTCGCCTGGGCGATCGGCCGGCCGATCCTGCGCCTGACGGGGCACGCGCTCGCGATGGCCACGCTCGGCCTCGGCATCATCGTCTCCATCGTGCTCGCGACGGAAGATCGCATCACCGGCGGGCCCGATGGCATGGCCGTTCCCGCGCTCTTCATTCAAGGCGAAAAGGCGTGGTATTGGATCGTGGGCGCGACACTGGTGGTCGCGGTCTGGCTGGCGCAGAACCTGATCGACTCTCCCCGCGGCCGCGCGTTGCGCGCGCTGCATGGCTCGGAGGTCGCCGCCGGCGCGCTGGGCATCGACCCCGCGGCGCACAAGCTTTCGGCGTTCGTCATCTCCGCGCTCTTCGCCGCCACCGCCGGCGCGCTCTCGGCGCACTACGCCGGGTTCATCACGCCGGCGAAGGCTTCGTTCCTGCACTCGGTCGAGCTGGTGACGATGGTGGTGTTCGGCGGCATGGCCTCGACCCTGGGCGCGGTGGTCGGCGCCGCGGTGCTGACCACGCTGCCGCAGCTCCTCACGGTGTTCAAGGAGTACGAGATGGTGCTGCTCGGCGCGGTGATGATGCTGACCATGATCTTCATGCCGCGCGGGCTGGTTCCAACGCTGGAGAGAGCGCTTGCTGTTGCGCGCGGAAGACCTCACTAAGCGCTTCGGCGGCGTCGCCGCGGTCGAGGCGGTCGACCTCGCGCTGGAGCGCGGCGCCGTGCACGCGGTGATCGGCCCGAACGGCGCCGGCAAGACCACGCTGCTCAATGTCCTTTCCGGGATTTACCAGCCCGATGCGGGCCGGATTTCGCTCGAAGACGAGAATCTGGCGGGAAAATCGCCGCACCAGTTCGCCCGGGCCGGCATCGGCCGCACGTTCCAGAACCTGCAGGTGTTCTTCAACATGACGGTGCTCGAGAACGTGATGAGCGGGCGCTGGCTGCACGAGCGCTGCGGCCTCGCCACGGCGCTGCTGCACCTCCCGGCGCTCGCGCGCGCCGAGCGCGCGTGCCGCGAGGAAGCGGCGGCGCTGCTCGAAATGGTGGGGCTGGCGCGCTGGGCCGGCGCGCGCGCCGACAGCATCCCGTACGGGGCGCTCAAGCGGCTGGAGATCGCGCGCGCGCTCGCCGCCGAGCCGAAGCTCCTGCTGCTCGACGAGCCCGCGGCCGGCCTGAATCCGACCGAGACGCACGAGATCGACGAGCTCATCCGCCGCATCGCCGCGCGCGGCATCACCGTGGTGCTGGTCGAGCACAACATGAAGCTCGTCATGGGCGTGGCGCAGCACGTGGTGGTGCTCGACTACGGCCGCAAGCTCGCCGAAGGCGAGCCGGCAGAGGTCAGCCGCGACCCGCGCGTCATCGAGGCCTACCTGGGAGCCGAAGCGTGCTCGAGGTAAAGGGACTGCGCGCGGGTTACGGCCGCATCCCCGCGCTGCACGGCATCGACCTCGGCGTGCGCCGCGGCGAGCTGGTCGCGCTGGTGGGCGCCAACGGCGCCGGCAAGACGACGCTGTTGCGCGCCTTGTCCGGGGTGCAGCCGGCTTTGGGGAGCGTCATCTTCGACCGCACTCCCATCGACTCTTATTCCGCCGAACAGCGAGTCGCGTTCGGAATCGTGCAATGCCCCGAAGGCCGCCAGGTCTTCGGACCGCTCTCGGTCGACGACAACCTGCGGCTGGGCGCCTACCGCCGCGGCCGCGCGGGCACGGCGCGCTCGCTGGAGCGCGTCTACGGGCTGTTTCCCGCGCTGGCCGTGCACCGCTCGCAGGCCGCCGGCACGCTCTCGGGCGGCCAGCAGCAGATGCTGGCGATCGGGCGCGCCCTGATGGCGCAGCCGCGCCTGCTGCTGCTGGACGAGCCGAGCATGGGCCTGGCGCCGCGGCTGGTGGTCGAGATCTTCGCCTGCATCCAGCGCCTGCGCGCCGACGACACCGCGCTCCTCCTGGTCGAGCAGAACGCGGGCGCCGCGCTCGCCATTGCCGACCGGGGCTACGTCCTCGAGACCGGCCGCGTAGTGCTCTCGGGCACCGGGCGCGAGCTGCTCGCCGACGCCGGCGTGCGCGCCGCGTACCTCGGTCTTTAATCTGGATCAAGTCGCCCCCTCCCGCGGAGTGCTTCGATAACGCATGAAAACCACCCTGCAGGCCGGCATCGCCGTGCGCCGCGAATTCCCCGTCGACGCAGCCCGCACCATCGACTTCATGGGCGAGGACGCGCGCGTCTACGCCACCCCGATGCTGGTGCGCGACATCGAGGTCACGTGCCGCGAGCTGCTGCTCGCGCACCTCGACCCCGGCGAGGACTCGGTCGGCACGCGCGTCGAGATCGACCACCTCGCGGCCACGCTGCTCGGGATGAAGGTCACGATCAGCGCCACCCTCGCCGAGCTCAAGGGCCGCGCGGCGGTGTTCGAAGTGAGCGCGACCGACGGCGTCGATACGATCTGCCGCGGGCGCCATACGCGCTTCATCGCCAGCGTCGAGCAGGTCAAGCAGCGCCTGAAGCAGAAGCAGGCGAAGGCGCAGGTCCCTGCGTGAGCCACAAGGTCGCCACCTACTGCTACCAGTGCGTCGCGGGCCCCGACCTGCTGACGGTCA
>DASRIR010000245.1:0-2935 GCA_035649875.1 Burkholderiales bacterium
AGCCGTAGCAGGTGGCGAACACGCCGGCGTAGAGCTCGTTGATGTGCTTCGACAGGCCGTAGGGCGAGGCCGCGCGGCCGATGCGCTCCTCGACCTTGGGCAGGATCGGGTCGTCGCCGAACACGGCGCTCGAGCTGGCGAACACCAGGCGCGGCACGCCGGCGTCGCGCGCCGCGACCAGCATGTTGAGGAAGCCGTTGACGTTGTTGTCGTGGGTGTCGAGCGGGCGGTCGATCGAGCGCGGCACGCTGCCGAGCGCGGCCTGGTGCAGCACGCGGTCCACCCCCTTGCAGGCTTCGCGGCAGGTGTCGAGCGAGCGGATGTCGCCCTCGATGAAGCGGATGCCTTCGGGCAGGTTGGCGCGCTTGCCGGTGGAAAAGTTGTCCAGCCCGACCACGCTCTGGCCCAGCTCGAGCAGCTTGAGCGCCAGGTTCGAGCCGATGAAGCCGGCGACGCCGGTCACCAGCCAGGTGCGGCGCTCAGCCCTGATGCGCTGCTGCACTTCTTCGTAGATTGTCACGTTGGTTCCTTGTCAAGACGAGTTGCTGGAGCAATCCTTCGTAGCGGTCGACCATCGCGCCCTCCGAGAAGCGCGCCTCGACCGTGGCGCGCGCCGCGGCGCCCATGCGCTCGCGCGCCGCCGGGTCGGCGAGCGCGCCGAGCGCGGCCACCAGCGCCGGCGTGTCGTGCGCCGGGAAAAGAAAGCCGTTCTCCCCCGGGCGCACCATCTCGGCCGCGCCGCCGATCTCGGACAGCACCACCGGCCGGCCGAGCGCCATCGCTTCGAGCGCGGCGAGCGAGAACGTCTCCACCGAGGTGCTGGGCAGGGCCACCACGTCGCTCGCCGCGAGCAGCGGGCGCACGTCCTGGTGGAAGCCGGCGATCAGCACGTCGCCGGCGACGCCGAGGTTGCGCGCGTGCGCCTCGATCGCCGGGCGCATCGGCCCGTCGCCGATCAGCAGGGCGCGCGCCGGCAGGCCGCGCGCGCGCAGCTGCGCCACCGCCTCGACCAGCTGCAAATGGTTTTTCTCCGGGCGGAACACCGCGCACAGGCCGATCGCGTAGTCGCCGTCGGCGAGCCCCAGCACGCGGCGCATGCGAATGCGCGCCTCCGCCCCCGGCGAGCGCCAGTGCTCGGGATCGACGCCGTTGTGGATCACGCGGTTGCTGCGGCCGCTCACCAGGCGGCGCAGCCAGTGGCCGCGCTGCGCCTCGCACACGAACACCAGGCAGTCGGCGCTCCAGAAGAACGGCCGGTAATAGAGCATCTGCAGCCATTCCTTGGCGCCGGCGAGCAGCGTGGTATGGAACGTCACCATCAGCGGCGCCGCGAGCCTGGACTGGCGCAGCGCGAGCGATGCGTAGAGCATGGCGTAGGGATTGGCCGCGATCACCGCGGAGGGCCGGATGCGCGCGAGCTGCACGCCCAGCCGCTGCACCGCGCGCCGGTCGAGGTAGCGGCGCGCGTGCAGGCATTCCACGCTCGCCGCGCCGTCCAGGCGCTCGAGCTGGCTCGCGTTGTCCTGCACATACGCGGCGTGGCATTCGTGGCCGCGCTGCGCGAGGCGGTTGAGCAGGCCGACCGTATGGCGCTCGGCGCCGCCGTGCGTAAGGGAGCCGGTGACGAACATGAGCCTCACGCCAGCTTCCTCCAGCGGTAGATGATCGGCAGGTAGACGAGCGCGAGGCCGCAGGCGGCGAACGTGAGGCGCGAGAGCGCGCCGCCGTGCACCAGCAGGTCGGCCGCGATGCGGACCAGCCCCGCGCCGAGCGCCGCGTAGCCGAGCGCCATGGCGATGCCCTTCCAGTCCTGCAGCTCGCGCACCGGCACGCCCACCTGCCGGGAGATGCGCCGCAGCGAGATCACGCGATCGAGGACCACCGCGGCCACGCTGCCGGCGGCCGCGCCGGCGAGCCCGACCCAGAGCGCGAGCGCCAGGCTGGTGGCCACCGAAACCGCGAGCGCGATGGTGTTGATGCCGAGCGCGAAGGAGCCCTGGCGCAGCATCAGCAGCACGCTGGTCAGCTCCACCACCATCACCGCGAGGCCGGCGATGTACACGCGCATCACCGGCGCCGCCTCGAGGTAGGCGGCGGTATAGACCAGGGTGACGAGGTCCTCGGTGAAGGCGAAGGCGATGGCGAGCGCCGGGTAGAGCAGCGCGCCCACCAGCACGTTGCCGCGGCTGTTCAGCTCGAGCATGCCGCGCACGTCGCCGGCCGCCTGCAGCCGGCTCATCCTCGGCACGAAGGCCTCGAGCACCGAACGGCGGAAGATGGTGACCAGCGGGCTGAGCACCGCGGCGATCGAGAACGCGGCGAAGCTCTGCAGGGCGAAGAGCGTGGCCGCGATCCACTGGTCGGCCTGCGCGCGCAGGGTGTAGAGACCGCCCGCCACGCCGAACGGCGCGAGCTGGCGGAACTGGTCGGCGAAGGCCTTGCGCTCGAACCACGGGCCGCCGAAGCCGTGATAGCGCCACACGTAGGCGCCGAGCAGGACGAGCTTGATCACGACGACCACGAGCAGCAGCCAGAACACCACGGTGATATCGCCGCTCGCGAACGCGCCCACCCCGACCAGCACGGTGCGCAGCAGCGAGCTGCCGATGGTGGCGAACGCCTGCCAGCGGATGCGCTCCTCGATGGTCGGCAGCGAGTCGAGCATCGCGGCGACGATCCACAAGCCGACGAAGGCCGGCACCAGCCCGCCGTGCGCCTGCAGCGGCGCCAGCGCCGGCGGCAGCCACGGGTTCCAGGGCCCGGCGAGCGCGCCGAACAGGATGCCCGACAGCGCCAGGAACAGGATGGTCTGGTGCACGTAGAGCCGCTTGCGCGCCGGCTCGGCGGGCGGGATGAAGAGCGCGAGGCCGGTCGGCATGTTGAGGGTGGCGAAGGTCATGATGGTGCCGACCAGCAGCCACAGCAGCCGGTACTC
>DASRIR010000246.1:0-2301 GCA_035649875.1 Burkholderiales bacterium
GAGATCATGAAATCGACCAGGTCCTTGAAGAACGGGCGCTCGCGGTGCACCGCGTAGAAGCCTTCCGCCTCCTTGCGCGAAAGCTGCATCATGCGCGCCTCGACCACGCGCAGCCCGGCTTGCTCGAAGCGCGCAATGATCTTGCCGATGACGTTTTTCTTGACCGCGTCGGGCTTGATGATCGACAACGTCTGCTCCACTGCCATTACTCCTGTTCTCCCTTTTTTATCAAGAAATTACCCCGACATTTTACGCCATTCCGGCAGAATGCCGACCGCATTTTCCGCCGCGCGGTACTTCACATCCACGCCGAGTCCCGGAACCCACACCAGGTCGTCGCCGCACACGATGAGCGGCAGCCGGTCGCGCTGCCACGGCGGCACGCCGGCCTCCTGAAAAAGATTCTTCAGCGTGCGGCGCGGGCGCTTGGCGTCCGGCTGCAAGCGCTCGCCACCCGCGCGCAGGCGCACGCCGAGCGGCTTGCGGCGCGCGTCGATGCCTTTTCCGCGCGCGCGCCGGAAGCGCAGCTCACCGCCGAGCTCAGGCAGCGCAAGTCGGGGTTCGCCGTCCCATTTCAATGGCACAAATGCGGGCGTAAATGCCGAGCGCGACGGAATTTTTTCCGCGCTGAGCTTTCCCCGGTAGACGCGCAGCCGGGCGCCGTCGTGCTCGATGGAAGTGCGCGCGCCGCCGGCGGTGAGCTGCTTCAGCATCTCGACCAGCTTCGCTTCGCTCGGTGCGCGCAGGCCGCGGGTTTGTAAAAATTTCCGCAGCAGGTCTCCGGCGCCGGCCTCGGCGCTGGAAAAGTGGCGCGCCGCGCGGGCGAGGGATTGCTTCCATGCCGGGAAACGCTTCTCCAGCAGCGGACCGACGCGGCGGCGCAGGAAATTTCGCGTGAGCGCCTCGTCGGCGTTGCTTTCGTCCTCGACCCACGCCAGCCGGTGACGGCGCGCGTAGGCCTCGATCTCGGCGCGCGGCACGTCGAGCAGCGGGCGCAGCAGCGTCTTGCCCCGGAACCGGGTCTCGCGCGCCATGCCGCTGGCGCCGCGGCGTCCGGCGCCGCGCAGCAGGTTCATCAGTACGGTCTCGGCCTGGTCGTCGAGGTTGTGCGCGAGCGCGATGCAGTCGGCGTCGGCGTTGGCGAAGGCTTCGTACCGGGCCCTGCGTGCCGCCGCTTCCAGTCCCTCCCCGTCCCGCGAAACGCTGACCCGATAAACCTTGAGCGGCACGCCCCAGCGCTTGCACAGCTTGCGGCAGAACGTGGCCCACGCGTCCGCGTTCGGGCTCAGGCCATGGTGAACGTGGATCGCGCGCACCGCGGCGCGCGCCTTGAGCTGATGAAGCAGGGTGACCGAATCGATGCCGCCCGAGAGGGCGACGGCGAGCGACCTAGCGCTCGGTCGCTTCCTTGAACTTGCCATAGGCCATCAGCCGCTCGAGGCGGCTCTCCACCAGCTCCTTGGGCTTTTTCTCCTGGAGCTGCTTGAGCGCTTCGGCCAGCGCCTTCTTCAGCGCCTGCGACGCGGCCTGCGGGTCGCGGTGCGCGCCGCCGAGCGGCTCGGGCACGATCTTGTCGATCAGGCCGAGCGTCTTCAGGCGGTTGGCGGTGATGCCGAGCGCGTCGGCCGCGTCCGGCGCCATCTCGGCGCTGCGCCACAGGATCGAGGCGCAGCCCTCGGGCGAGATCACCGAGTAGGTCGCGTACTGCATCATCTGGATGATGTCGCCCACCGCGATGGCGAGCGCGCCGCCCGAGCCGCCCTCGCCGATCACGGTGACGATCACCGGCACGCGCAGGCGCGCCATCTCGAACAGGTTGCGGCCGATGGCCTCGGACTGGCCGCGCTCCTCGGCATCGATGCCGGGATACGCGCCCGGGGTATCGACGAAGGTGAACACCGGCAGGCCGAACTTCTCGGCGAGCTTCATCAGCCGCAGCGCCTTGCGGTAGCCCTCGGGCTTGGGCATGCCGAAGTTGCGCGCGATCTTCTCCTTGGTGTCCCGGCCCTTCTGGTGGCCGAGCACCACGCACGCCTGGCCGTTGAAGCGCGCGAGCCCGCCAACGATCGAAGTATCGTCGGAGAACGTGCGGTCGCCGTGCAGCTCCTCGAAGTTCGTGAACAGGCCCTGGATGTAGTCGAGCGTGAACGGCCGCTGCGGATGGCGCGCGACCTGCGCCACCTGCCACGGCGAGAGCTTGCCGTAGATGTCCTTGGTGAGCGTCTGGCTGCGCTTGGTGAGGCGCTGGATCTCTTCCGAGATGTCGACCGCCGAGTCGTCCTGCACGAAACGCAATTCCTC
>DASRIR010000247.1:0-12636 GCA_035649875.1 Burkholderiales bacterium
TCGCACCTCGACCACGTCACCTCGATCCCGTTCCTGGTCGACACCGTGGGCGGGATGCGCTCGAAGCCGCTGACCGTGTACACCACGCGCGCGACGATCGAGATCCTGAAGAACCACCTCTTCAACTGGGCGATCTGGCCCGACTTCACCGAGATCCCCACCGCAGAGGCGCCGTTCATGCGCTACCAGGAGATCGAGGTCGGCGCCACCGTGACGCTGTCCGGGCGCAACATCACGCCCATTCCGGCGCGCCATACGGTGCCCGCCGTCGGCTATCACCTCGACAGCGGCGCGGCGAGCCTGGTGTTCACCGGCGACACCGGGCCGAACGACGCGCTCTGGCGCATCGTGAACCGGATCGCCAACCTCAAGTTCCTGATCATCGAGACCGCATTTTCCAACAAGGAGCGCCAGCTCGCCGAGATCTCGCGCCACCTGTGCCCGGCGACGCTCGCCGAGGAGCTCGCCAAGCTCGAGCGCAACCCCGAGATCTACATCACCCACCTCAAGCCGGGCGAGATCGAGCCCACCATGCTCGAGATCGAGGAATCCGCGGGCAGCTTCCGGCCGCGCATGCTGCAGAACAACCTCGTGCTCGAATTCTGAAGGCTGCCCCGGACCAGCTCGCCAGGCTCGCACCCCTCGCGGGACTCTCGCCGGAGCGCCTCGCCGAGCTGGCCGAGGCGACCGTGCTCGAGCGCGCGGAGCGCGGCGCCGACCCGCTCGCCGGGCGCGCGCCGGGACAGTCGGTGTTCTTGATCGGCGGCGAGGTGCTGCTCAACTTCCAGGGCGGCGGCACGCTGGTCGTGGTCGGCGGCAGCGACGAGACGCGCCATGCGATCAACCGGCGCAAGGAGCGCGTCGCGCGCGCCCGCGCCATCACCGATGTTGGCTTGCTGGTGATCGACGACGACGCGCTCGACCTCCTCGCGACCTGGGACCAGCTGGCCGGCGCCGATCCCGAAACCAGCGCGGTGCGGCGCTCGAGCCGTGCGTTCTCGCTCGGCGGCCTGCGCGCCGGCGCGTTCTCGCAACTGCCGGCGGCACGCATCGACGAGCTCCTGCGGCGCTTCGAGCGCGTCAAGACGGCGCGCGGCGACATCCTGATCCGCGAGGGCGACGACGGCGACTACTACTACGTGATCGAGTCGGGCCGCTTCCAGGTGGAGCGGTTGGTGGGCGGCGCGGCGGTGGTGTTGGCCGAGCTCAAAGCGGGCGACCCGTTCGGGGAGGAAGCGCTGGTCTCGGAAGCGAAGCGCAACGCCACCGTCACCGCGCTCACCGAGGCCCAGGTGCTGCGCCTGAGCCGCGCGCATTTCAACGAGCTGCTGCGCGAGCCGCTGCTGCGCCGCCTCGCTTTCGACCAGGCGTCGGAAAGGATCCGCCGCGGCGCGCTCTGGCTCGACGTGCGCTACCCCTCGGAATACCAGTACGACAAGCTGCCGGGCGCGATCAATGTGCCGCTCGCGGAGGTGCGCAACATGTTCGCGGTGCTCGATCGCACCAAGGAATACGTCGCCTATTGCCAGAGCGGGCGGCGCAGCGCGGCGGCAGCATTTCTCTTCGCGCAGCGGGGGTTCAAAGTGTGGCTGCTGGAAGGCGGGTTAAAAGCGGTACAAAGACCGGAATTTCGTTGAAAATCATGGTGTCTAGGCTTACTATGTCAGGTATAGCAATAAGTCGTAGCCGCAGGGAGGGTCCGAAATGAGCGCAGTCCTGAGCCAGCATTCGCCGGCGCAGAGCGACGTTGGCGCGCGCCTAGCGTTCCAGAAGCAGCTGCAGGCGGTGACGAACAAGATCCATGCCACCAGCAACATCGACGAGATCATGTTGGAGGTAAGCGCGGACGTCTGCCAGCTGTTCAACGCCGACCGCCTCACCATCTACTCGATGGGCGAGGACAAGCAATCGATCGTCAGCAAGGTCAAGACGGGCCTCAATTCCTTCAAGGACCTGAAGCTGCCGATCGCCGAGCACTCGATCGCCGGCTACGTCGCGCTCGCGAAGAAGACCGCCAACATCAAGGACGTGTACGACGAGAACGAGCTGCGCGCGCTCAACTCAAACCTGCGCTTCCTGCAGGAGGTGGACAAGCGCACCGGCTACCGCACCAAGCAGATGCTGGTCGCGCCGATCCTGGAAGCGGGCTCCAACGAGCTGATCGGCGTGATCCAGATCATCAACAACAAGGCCGGCTCGCCGTTCGGCGCGCTCGCCGAAGAAGGGGTGGGCGAGCTCGCCCAGACCCTCGCGATCGCCTTCAAGCAGCGCCAGAAGCCAACCGTCGCCAAGACCAAGTACGACTACCTGATCGCCGACGCGGTGCTCTCGGCGGGGGAGTTCGAGCTCGCCGCGCGCCAGGCGCGCAAGAAGGCGATCGACATCGAGCAGGTCCTCACCGACGAGTTCCAGGTCAAGATTCCCGCGATCGGCGCCGCGCTCTCCAAGTTCTTCAGCGTGCCCTACGAGCCGTTCAAGTCCGACCGCGTCAAGCCCGGCGAGCTGCTGAAGAACCTGAAGCGCGAGTACGTCGAGGCGAACCAATGGGTGCCGATCGACGAGAGCAAGGACGGGCTGGTGGTGCTGTGCCTCGACCCCGAGCGCATCCGCTCCTCGCGCATCGCCTCCAACGTGTTCCCGAAGGCGCGCATTCTCTACAAGGTCGGCACGCAGAAAGACTTCAAGGAGACGGTGAACCAATTCTACGGCGCCGACACCGCGAGCGGCGCTGACCTGGGCAACGTCGAGGACCTACTCGGCGCGATGGGCGACGATCCCGTCGACTTGCTGGACGCGGGGTCGGCCGACGAGGCCTCGGCCGCGGCCGACAACGAGCTGGTGAAGCTGGTCAACAAGGTGGTGGTCGACGCGTACAACCAGGGCGCCTCCGACATCCACATCGAGCCCTATCCGGGCAAGGCGAAGACCGAGATCCGCCTGCGCAAGGACGGCTCGCTCGGGCCCTACATCGAGGTGCCGGCGAGCTATCGCGCGGCGATCGTGGCGCGCATCAAGATCATGTGCGACCTCGACATCTCGGAGAAGAGGAAGCCGCAGGACGGCAAGATCAAGTTCAAGAAGTTCGGCCCGCTCGACATCGAGCTGCGCGTGGCGACCATCCCGACCGCGGGCGGCGTCGAGGACATCGTGATGCGGATCCTCGCCGCCGGCGAGCCGATCCCGCTCGAAAAGATGGGCTTCACCGCGCGCAACCTCGAGCAGCTGAAGAGCGTCGTCTCGAAGCCCTACGGGCTCTTCTTCTGCTGCGGGCCAACCGGCTCGGGCAAGACCACCACGCTGCATTCGGTGCTCAAGTTCCTGAACACCCCCGACACCAAGATCTGGACCGCGGAGGACCCGGTCGAAATCACGCAGAAAGGCCTGCGCCAGGTGCAGGTGAACCGCAAGGCGGGCCTCGACTTCGCCACGGTGATGAAGGCCTTCCTGCGCGCCGACCCGGACATCATCATGGTCGGCGAGATGCGCGACAAGGAGACCACCGGCACCGGCATCGAAGCCTCGCTGACCGGCCACCTGGTGTTCGCCACGCTGCACACCAACTCCGCGCCCGAATCGATCACGCGCCTGCTCGACATGGGCATGGATCCGTTCAACTTCTCCGACGCGTTGCTCGGCATCCTCGCGCAGCGCCTGGCAAAGCGCATGTGCAGCTGCAAGCAGGCCTACACGCCGGACTCCGCCGAGCTCACCGCGTTCCTGCGCGAGTACTGCGAGGAGCTGATGGCGACCTCCCGCTTCAAGGCCGATCCCAAGGGCTCCATGGAGGCGGTGTACAAGGACTGGGTCAAGTCCTACGGCAACGAGAAGGGCCAGCTCAACTTCTACAAGCCGGTGGGCTGCGACAAGTGCGGCGGCTCGGGCTTCAAGGGACGCTGCGGCCTGCACGAGCTGCTGGTCGCGAGCGACCGCCTGAAGAAGGCGATCCAGGAGCACGCGCGCGTCGCCGAGGTGCTCGCCATCTGCCTGGAGGAGGGCATGCGCACGCTCAAGCAGGACGGCATGGAGAAGTGCCTTGCCGGCGTGACGCACATCAAGGAAGTGCGCGCCGTCTGCGTCAAGTGACGTGAATTTTGTCGATACCACGCAAGGGCTGCGTCTCGGCACCGGGGTAGGCCGGGAGGAAGACCTCGGCGAGCGCCTCGAGCAGCTCAACCTGATCGGCGCCTCGCTCTCGGCCGAGCGCGACATCGACCGCCTGCTCGAGCTGATCCTCGCCGCGGCGAAGTCGATCACCGGCGCCGACGGCGGCACGCTCTACCGCGTGACCGAGGACAAGACGCTGCGCTTCGAGATCGTGCGCACCAGCTCGCTCAAGTACTACCTCGGCGGCACGAGCGGCAACCCGGTGCCGTTCTACCCGATCCAGCTCTACAAGGACGGAAGGCCGAACCACAGCATGGTCGCGGCGCATGCCGCGCTCACCGGCAAGACGGTCAACATTGCCGACGCCTACACCGCCGACGGCTTCGACTTCTCCGGCACGCGCGCCTTCGACGCGAAGACCGGCTACCGCTCGAGGTCGTTCCTTACCGTGCCGATGCGCAACCACGAGCACGAGACCATCGGCGTGCTGCAGCTGATCAACGCGCAAGGCCGAAGCGGCGAGATCGTAGCATTCTCGGCCTCGGACCAGCGCCTCGCCGAGTCGCTCGCCTCGCAGGCGGCGATCGCGCTCACCAACCGCATGCTGATCATGCAGCTCGAGCAGCTGTTCGAGTCGTTCATCAACCTGATCAACTCGGCGATCGACGAGAAATCGCCCTATACCGGCGGCCACTGCGAGCGTGTGCCGCAGCTCACCATGATGCTGGCCGAGGCGGTGAACGAGACGCGCGAGGGTCCGCTCTCGGACTTTCGCATGACGGAGAAGGACCGCTACGAGCTGAAGATCGCGGGCCTGCTGCACGACTGCGGCAAGGTCACCACCCCGGTGCACGTAGTGGACAAGGCGACCAAGCTCGAGACCATCTACGACCGCATCAGCCTGGTCGACACGCGCTTCGAGGTGTTGAAGCGGGATTTGGAGATCGAAGGCCTGCGCGGTGGCATGGCGCCGAATGAACTGCAGCAACGTTTGCGGCAGCTCGACGACGACCGCGCCTTTCTGCGCGCCTGCAACATCGGTGGCGAGCGCATGAAGGACGAGGACATCGAGCGCGTGCGGCGCATCGCCGCCTACCGCTGGCGCGACGCCTCGGGCCGCGAGGCCAACTTCCTCACCGACGACGAGGTGAAGAACCTGACGATCCGCGCCGGCACGCTGACCGACGACGAGCGCAAAGTCATCAACCACCACATCGTCGCCACGATCAAGATGCTCGAGGCGCTGCCCTGGCCCAAGCATTTGACCAACGTGCCCGAGTACGCCGGCGGCCATCACGAGCGCATGGACGGCAAGGGCTACCCGCGGGGGCTGAGGCGCGAGCAGATGTCGGTCCAGGCGCGCTGCATGGGCATCGCCGACATCTTCGAGGCGCTCACCGCGCGCGACCGGCCCTACAAGAAAGGCAAGACGCTGTCGGAATCGCTCGAGATCCTGGGACGCATGAAGCTCAACCACCACATCGATCCGGACCTGTTCGACGTCTTCGTGCGCCACAAGGTCTACCGGCGCTACGCCGAGATGTTCCTCGACCCGGAGCAGATCGATGCGGTCGACGAGTCGAAGATCCCGGGCTTCCGGCCCTGAGCGGCACTGCCGCCGCAGTGCGCCCGCGGGCGTTTCTCCCGCTCGCGCTCCTCATCTTCACCGCCTCGGGCTTCGCCGGGCTGATCTACGAGTCGGTCTGGACGCACTACCTCAAGCTCTTCCTCGGCCACGCGGCCTACGCGCAGGCGCTGGTGCTCGGCATCTTCATGGGCGGCATGGCGCTCGGCGCCTGGGCGGCGAGCCGCCTCTCGGCGCGGCTGCGCGACCTGCTGCTCGCGTACGCGCTGATCGAGGCGGCCGTCGGCATCGCGGCGATCGGCTTTCACCCGGTGTTCGTCGCGGCGACCGGCGCCGCGTTCGAGCAGGTGATCCCGGCGCTCGGCTCGCCCACCGCCGCGCACGCCTTCAAGTGGGCGCTCGCCGCCGCGCTCGTGCTGCCGCAGTCCGTGTTGCTCGGCATGACGTTCCCGCTGATGACCGGCGGCGTGCTGCGCCTCGGCCCGGCGCGCCCGGGCTACGTCGTGGCGATGCTGTACTTCACCAACAGCCTGGGCGCCGCGCTCGGCGTGCTGGCGAGCGGGTTCTACTTCCTCGGCGCGGTCGGCCTGCCCGGCACCCTGGTCGCCGCGGGCACCGTGAACCTCCTGGTGGCGGCCGCGGTGGTGCTGCTTCCGGGAAGAAAAGGGCCGCAGCGGGCGCAACCGGTGCTGGCGAGCGCTGCCGGGCAGCCGGCCGCCGGCTTGCGGCTGCTGCTCGTGGTGGCAGCGCTCACCGGCATGTCGTCCTTCATGTACGAGATCGGCTGGATCCGCATGCTCGCGCTGGTGCTGGGCAGCTCGACCCATGCCTTCGAGCTCATGCTCTCGGCGTTCATCCTGGGCATCGCCTTCGGCGGCCTCTGGGTGCGGCGCCGCATCGATGCCGCGGGCGACACGGTCCGCCTGCTCGCCTGGGTGCAGCTCGCCATGGGCGTCGCCGCGCTCGCCACGATTCCGATCTACGGCTCGACCTTCCGCGCTATGGAAGGCGCGCTCGACGCGCTCGCGCGCACCGAGGCCGGATATTGGGTGTTCAACGCCGTGAGCCACGCGCTTTGCCTCGCGATCATGTTCCCGGCGGCGTTCTGCGCGGGCATGACGCTGCCCCTCATCACCACGTCGCTCCTGCGGCGCGGCGCGGGCGAGCGCGTGATCGGCCAGGTCTATGCCGCGAATACCGCCGGCGCGATCGTCGGCGTGCTCGTCGCGGTCCATGTCGGCTTCACGCTCCTTGGACTGGAGGGCCTGATCGTCGCCGGCGCGGCGATCGATCTCGCGCTTGGCGTGGCGCTGCTGCGCGCGCCGGATAGTACCGGCGGCCGGCGCGCCGGCCTGCCGGTCGCGGCTGCGCTCGTCTCGATGATCGCCCTCGGCGCCGCGCTTCTCGTGCCGCTCGACGCGCGCCGGATGGCTTCCGGCGTTTACCGGGCCGGCGGGCTGCTGCCCGAGCACCACACGCTGCATCGACAGTTGCACGGCAAGACCGCCACCATCAGCATCACGGAATCGCGCGGCACCTTCTCGGTGCGCACCAACGGCAAGCCCGATGGTGCCTTGCGTCTCGAGCGCGACCAGCCGGCGCCCGACGAGATCACGATGACGCTGCTCGGCGCGGTGCCGCTGGTGCTCGCGCCCGAGGCGCGGCGCGTGGCGAACATCGGCTTCGGCACCGGCATGACGAGCCATGTGCTGCTCGCCTCGCCGCGCATCGAGCGCCTGGACACGATCGAGATCGAGCCCGCCATGGTGCAGGCGGTGTCGGCCTTCCACCGCGTCAACTGGCGCGCGTACGACGATCCGCGCAGCCGCATCCATTACGAGGACGCGAAGACCTTCTTCTCGGTGCGGCGCGAGCGCTACGACGTCATCGTGTCGGAGCCCTCCAACCCCTGGGTCAGCGGCGTGGCGAGCCTGTTTTCCGCCGAGTTCTACCGCGACGTGCGGCGCCATCTCAACGACGGCGGGCTGCTCGTGCAATGGGTGCAACTGTACGAGATTACGCCGGCGCTGCTCGCCACCATCGTCGCCGCGCTGGACGCGAATTTCGCCGATTACGAGTTCTGGCTCGCGGGCAGCGCCGACCTGCTGATCGTCGCCGCGCCCAACGCGCGCGTGCCGGCGCCGGACGCCCGCGCGTTCGCGGATGCCGAGCTGCGCGCCGAGCTCGCGCGCTTCCACATCGCCAACCTCGACGACCTCGCGCTCCACCGCGTCGCCGGCCGCGCGGCGCTCCGGCCATACTTCGCCACTTTCGGCGCCGCGGCGAACTCGGATTACTTTCCCGCCCTCGCGATGAAGGCACCGCTCGCCCGCTACATGCAAAGCGCCACCCCCGATCTTGCGATACTGTCGCAGGCGCCGCTGCCGCTGCTCGCGCTGTTCGACGAGCGCGCGCGGCAGGCGCCGGACGCGCAGCGGCTCACGCCGGGCGAGCGTCACTGGCTCCCGCGCGGCGCGACGCTCCAGGACGCCGTTGCGGCGCGCCAATACCTCGCCGTCGGCGATGAGCGCCTGCTCGCCCGCTTCGCGGCGCAACCCGCCGCGGAGCTCGTACTGCTGCGCTCCGCCCTGGTCGAGTGCCGCCTGCGCCTGCCGGAAGGTGTGCTGCGCGAGGGCCTCGCGACGCTCGCGCGCCTCTCCGGCGCGCACCTGCCGCCGGCCGCGGCAATCGCCATGTGGCAAGGACTCGCGCCGGCGCCCTGCGAAGCGCGGCTTTCGACCAGCGACCGGCGCTGGCTGAGGTTCCACCGCGCCGTCGCGGCCGGCCGCGCGAGCGAAATGGCGGATGCCGCGCAGGCCGTCCTCGAAGCGGAGGCCGCGCTACCGCCCGAGCTGCTCGCGCAGGCGCTCGCGGCGTTCATGGCGGGGAAGATCCTGGCGGACGAGCGCGACCTCGCATCGAGCGCCTTTGCGCGGCACCGCGCCGCGCTCTCGGACATGGCGCCCGAGTGGAAGCCGGTGTTCCGTTTCCTGGTAGCTCAAGCCGAGCGCCTGTGAAGCCGGTCAGGAAGCGTTAAGATCTCCGGAAATGTGAACCATGCCCGCCCGGTGCGGCATGTGTTTTGCGTACAAAACGGCCTGATGTCTAAATAATTGGGCCAACCAATATGAAAAAGCTGGGGGAAGGTTTCACCTTGATCGAGCTGATGATCGTGGTCGCGATCATCGGCATTCTGGCGTCGGTGGCGTTGCCCGCCTACCAGGACTACACAGCGCGTTCGCAGCTGAGCGAGGCGGTGTCCCTCCTGGCCGGCGCAAAGAATCCGCTGTCGGAATACGTCTACGACAAAGGCGCAGTGCCCGACACTGCCACTTTCAACGATCTGGTCCCGGTTCGCGCCGGCAAGTACACCGACAGCGTCGTGCTGACGGGAACCATCGACAACCTCGTGCTCACGGCCACGATGAAGGTGACGCAGATTAGTGGCGAGCTTCAGGGCAGGACGGTGACCTTGAGCACGACCGACATGGGGAAGAGCTGGCTTTGTGCTCCGGGCACGGTAAGCCCCCGTTTCCTGCCCTCGGCGTGCCGCTAGGGCTGACGGATTTCGGCACCTAGCCTGCCGTTTTTTGGCGACAGTCCGGGCCAGGGTTCAGAAAAGCGTGATGAATTTCATGGGTTTGGCCACAAAAATGGGTGGCACGCAGTTTGCAGGTAGAGCGCAAGCCGGGATTCCGGCTCTTTTAGAAAGGGAGTCTCAATGAAACAGCTGCAGAAGGGCTTCACGCTGATCGAACTGATGATCGTGGTCGCGATCATCGGCATTCTCGCCGCCGTGGCTATTCCGGCGTACCAGGACTACATCGCGCGGTCGCAAGTTGGCGAGGCGGTGAACCTTCTGGCCGGTGGCAAGACGCCGTTCGCTGAGTACTACGCGGACAAGGGCATCTGGCCCGCCAACGCGACGGCGGTGATGGGCAACGTGACCGGCAAGTACACCGCGAGCATCGCGATTACCTCCGGTGCGTCTTCGACCCCGGCGCAGCTCACGCTGACCGCCACCATGAAGGGCGCGGGCAGCGTCAACAAACAGATCGCGGGCGGCACCGTCCAGCTCGACACGCAGGACGGCGGAAAGATCTGGAACTGCAAGGTCGGCACGCTTAACGCGAAATACGTTCCGGGCGCCTGCAAGTAACTTAGCCCTGATCGTTCACGAACCCCGCCCACGAGGCGGGGTTCTTTTTTTCAGACCGCGATGCGCACCGGGCACGCGCTGGCCGCGCTTCTGATCCTGCTCGCCGCCGCGGGCGCGCTGTTCGCCGCGGGCCTGCCGGGCGGCTTTCTGCTCGACGACTTTCCCAACCTGTCGGGCCTCGAGCGGGCTCGTGACGGGGCGGTCTACGGCGGCATCTATCTCAGCGAGGGCGCGACCGGATTTCCCGGCCGCCCGTTGTCGTACCTCACGTTCTTCCTGCAGGCGAAGAGCTGGCCGGGCGACCCGCTCGCCTTCAAGATCGTGAACATCGCCTTGCACCTCATCAACGGCGCGCTGATCTACCTGATGACGCAGGCGATGCTAGGGCTCGCGGGCCGCCGCGACGCAACCGTGCTCGCTATCGTCGCCGCCGCGCTCTGGCTCATTCATCCGATCCAGATTTCCACCGTGCTCTACGTCGTGCAGCGCATGACGGAGCTCTCGGCCCTGTTTTGCCTGTGCGGCGTCCTCGCCTACCTCAAGGGCCGCGCGCTCGCCGCCGCCGGCCGGATCAAGCCGGGCTACGCCTGGATGAGCGCTGCAGTCGCGCTCGCCACTCCGCTCGCGGTCCTCGCGAAGGAGAACGGCGCGCTCCTGCCGGTGTACATCGCGGCGATCGAATTCACGCTGCTCGCCGGCGTGGCCCGCCCGGCGCGCTGGAAGCTCTGGGCCGCGGTGTTCCTCGCGTTTCCGCCGCTTGCGCTCGCCGCCTATATCGCGTTCTTTGCCTGGCCGGATGTCGGGCGGCTCTACACCCAGGCCATCATCCTCTGGGAGTATCTCGGCAAGATCGTCCTGCCGCGGCCGCGGGCCTTCGGCATCTACTATGACGACTATGCCGCAGGCGTATCGCAATGGTCCGCGTTCGCCATGGCGGCGGCGTCCGCGGCGTGGTGCGCCGCGCTTGCGCTGGCGCTCGCCTGGCGCAGGAAGCGGCGCTTTCTCTCGTTCGCAGTGCTCTGGTTCCTGGCGGGCCACCTGCTCGAGAGCACGGTGCTGCCGCTCGAGCTCTATTTCGAGCATCGGAACTACCTGCCGCTGTTCGGACCGGCGCTCGGTCTTGCGTGGGGCGCGAAACAGCTTTGGGACGCGGCGAGCGCCCCGCGCACCCGCCACGTCTATGCGGCGCTCGGGCTGTCGGGCGCCCTGTTGCTTGCGGGCGTGACGTGGATCGAAGCGCGCACCTGGGGCGATCCGCTTCATCAGGTGGTGGTCTGGGCGAACGAGCGGCCGGCTTCCCCGCGCGCGCAGTACGCGCTCGGCATGCAATACCTCTTCGCCGGACGCTACGCCGAGGCGGGCGAAGTCCTGGCCCGCGGGCGGGCAATGGCGCCGCACGAGACGTATTTCGGCATGGCGCACCTGCTGATCGGCTGCCTGACCGACGATGTCCCGATACCCGAGACGCGCGCAATGGCAAGCGACTTCGCGCGCTTTCCCATGCGGCCGGTGATCACCAACCTGCTCGAGAACCTCGTTCTTCAGCTCGAGCACCGGACCTGCCGGCGCGTAAGGGCCGACGATGCGCTCGAGCTGACGCAGGCCTTGCTCGCCAACCCTGAGGTCAGCGGCCAATACCGCTGGGTCGCGCTCTACACGAAGGGTCGCGTGCTGGCACTGCAAGGCGAGCTCGATCCCGCGGTGCGCGCGCTCGAGGCCGCCGACGAGATCCTGCCGAACCTGGGCGTGCTCCACCTGCAGGTCACCTGGCTCGCGTCCGCCGCGCTGTACGACGATGCCTTGCAGTTCATCGAGAAAGGGCGCGGCGACCCGCGCTGGCGGCCCTGGCAGCGCGCGCTGTACGCGGGATTCTTCGATGCCTGGGAACGCCAGGTGCGTGAAGCGGCGCACGGCAAAGGCGTCGCGGTCCGGGAGGGCGCGTGAGCGCCGGCGCGAGCCTGTCGATCATCCTGCCGGCGAAGAACGAGGCGCAGAACCTCCAGGCGCTGCTGCCGCGGCTGAAAGCCATGGTCTCGGGCCTGAAGCGCGAAGCCGAGATCATCGTGGTCGATGACGGCTCCACCGACGAGACGCACGCCGTGTGCGAGGCGCACGGCGTGCGCGTGGTGCGGCATCCCTATTCCTCGGGCAACGGCGCCGCGGTGAAGACCGGCGCACGCGCGGCGCGCGGCGAGGTGCTCGCCTTCATGGACGCCGACGGGCAGCACGATCCCGAGTCGATTCCGGCGCTGCTCGCCAAGCTGGACGAAGGCTTCGACATGGTGGTTGGCGCGCGGACCGCGGGCGCGCACGCGGGCGCGCACCGTTTCGCGGCGAACAGCTTCTACAACTGGTTCGCGAGCTGGATGGTGGGCCGGCCGGTGCCGGACCTTACCTCCGGGCTGCGCGTGGCGCGGGCCGAGCGCTTCCGGCGCTTCCTTTATCTGCTGCCGAACGGATTCTCGTACCCCACGACGAGCACGATGAGCTTCTTTCGCTGCGGCTATCCGGTGGCCTACGTGCCGGTGAGCGTGCAGCGCCGGGGCGGCAAGAGCCACATCCGGCTGCTGCGTGACGGCCTGCGCTTCCTGCTCATCATCTTCAAGATCGGCACGCTCTATTCGCCGCTCAAGCTCTTCGTACCGATCAGCGCGGCGTTCTTCCTCACCGGCCTCGGCTACTATCTCTACACCTACCTCACCATGCATCGCTTCACGAACATGAGCGCCTTGCTGTTCGTCACCTCGGTCCTGGTCTTCGTGGTCGGCTTGCTGTCCGAGCAGATCGC
>DASRIR010000248.1:0-3218 GCA_035649875.1 Burkholderiales bacterium
ATCTCGACGTTCTGGCGCTTGAGCGCGTTTTCGACGTCCTGCGGGGTGAGCGAATACGCGGCGAGGCGCTCGCGGTCGAGCCAAATGCGCATCGCGTAACGCCGCCCGCCGCCGATGATCACGGAGGCGACGCCGGGCAGGGTCTTCAGTCGGTCGGCGATGTAGCGGTCGGCGTAGTCCGAGAGCTCGAGCGAGGAATGCTTGTCGCTCGAAAGGCCGAGCCAGATGATCGCCTGCGCGTCGGCCTCGATCTTCGAGACCACCGATTCGTCGGAGGCGTCGGGTAGCTGCGCGCGCACGCGGGCGACGCGGTCGCGCACGTCGTTCGCCGCCGAGTCGACGTTGCGCTCGGGCACGAACTCGACCGTGATCTGGCTCACCTCCTCGCGCGATACCGACTTGACGGTGCGCACGCCCTCGATGCCGGAGATCGAGTCCTCGATCGGCTGGGTGATCTGCGATTCGATGACCTGGGGGCTGGCGCCCTTGTAGACGGTGCGCACCGAGACCACGGGGGTGTCGATGCGCGGGTATTCGCGCACCGACAGGCGCGAGAACGAGATCGCGCCGAGCAGCACGATCATCAGGCTCATCACGGTGGCGAGCACCGGCCGCCGGATGCAGAGCTCGGGCAGCCGCACGCTAGCCGCCTTTCTTGCCGGGGATTTCCGCCGCCGGCTTGGCGCTCGGGATGATCGAGACCTGCATGCCGGGGGCGAGCCGCTGCGTGCCCTCGGTGACGATGACCTCGCCCGCGGCCACGCCTTTCATGATCTCCACCTCGCCCACCTTGCGCGTGCCGGTCTGCACCTGCACCAGCTCGACGCGGCCGTCGACGACGCGAAACACGTAGCTGTCCTGGCCGCGCGGCACGATCGCTTCCTCGGGAATCCAGATCGCGTTCTCGCGCACGCCGAGCGTGAGCTGCACGCGCGCGAACATGCCGGGTCGGAGCCGCAGATCGGAGTTGGCGACGCGGGCGCGCGCGAGCGCGGTGCGCGTCTGCTCGTCGACGGCGGGCTCGATCGCGTAGATCTTGCCGCTGAAGCTCGCCTGGGGGAACGCGTCGACCGCCACGCTCACCGCGAGCCCGGACTTGAGCTGCGCGAGGAAGGTCTCGGGCACGCGGAAGTCGAGCTTGAGCTGGTCGATCTTGTCCAGCCGCGCGATGTCGGTGCCGGCGGCCACGTACGCGCCCTCGCTCACCTGGCGCAGGCCCGCGACGCCGTCGAACGGCGCGCGGATCTCGCTCTTCGCGAGCTTCGCCTCATCCTCGCGCTGCTTCGCCAGCGCGCGCGTATAGGCCGACTTCAGCTCGTCGAGCGCCTGCTGGCTGATGAAGCCTTTCTGGCGCATGTCCTCGCCGCGCTCCATGCGCTGCTTGTCGAGCGCGGCCTGCGCGCGCGACGAAGTGACGAGCGCGCGCGTCTCCGCGGCATCGAGCCGCGCGAGGAGCGAACCCTTCTTCACGCGCTGGCCCTCGTCGAACCCGATGCGCTCGATGCGCCCGGCGATCTCGGGCCGGATCACGATCGCCTCGTCGGCGCGCAGGTTGCCGACCGCGCCGGTCTCGACCACCGCGCGCGCCATCTTGGCGGGGACTGCCTTGACCGGAATCACCGCGGCGGGCTTTTGCTGCGCAAAGGCCCAGGGGCTCAGGAGGAAGAGCAGTGCGGCGGCGTAACGCACGCCGCATTCTACTCTCAGGCGAGGCCCGCCTTGGCGCGTTTCGCCTTGAGGCGATCGAAGGTCTTCGCGGTCTCCACCACGAAGCGGATGTGCTTGCCGCGGCCGACCTCCTCGACCGGGTCGCGCACCGAGAACTCGAACACCACCTTGCGCCGGTCGAGCTCCGCGACCTTCGCCGAGACGGTGACCTTGAGCCCCATGGGCGTCGCGCCGAGGTGGTCGATCGATACGTGCACGCCGACCGAATCCTCGCCCGGCTCGAGATGCTGGAGCAGGAAGTCCCGGCACGCGTACTCGACGTCGCTCACCATGCGGGGCGTGGCGTACACCATGCCTTCCTTGCCCATGAAGCTGATGCAGCGCGCCTCGTCCACCGTGATGGCCTTGCTGAACTCCAGGCCGGTCTTCAGGGAGGGCTTCACGGCGCCTTGTAGCCCGCGCGCTCGACGGCTTTTTTCATCGCGGGCACGTTGGCTTTGGCCGGGTCGTAGGTGACCCGGGCGCGCGCCTCGGCGAGCGACACCTCCACGCCGGTTACGCCGGGCACGCCCGAGAGCATGCGCGTCACGCTCTTCACGCAGCCCTCGCAATCCATTCCTTCGACCTTCAGCTCGACGGTTTCCATGCCTGCATTCTAGTCAAAGCCGGACCCGGCGCAGGCGCAGCGCGTTGCTCACCACGGAGACCGAGCTCATCGCCATCGCCGCGCCGGCGAAGATCGGCGAGAGCAGCAGCCCGAAGAACGGATAGAGCACGCCCGCCGCCAGCGGCACGCCGAGCGCGTTGTAGCCGAAGGCGAAGGCGAGGTTCTGCTTCACGTTGCGCATGGTGGCGCGCGAGAGCCGGATCGCCTTCACGATCGCGCGCAGGTCGCCTTTCACCAGCGTGACGCCGGCGCTCTCGATCGCGACGTCGGTGCCGGTGCCCATCGCGATGCCGACGTTCGCCTGGGCGAGCGCCGGCGCATCGTTGACGCCGTCGCCCGCCATCGCGACGACGCGCCCCTCTTTCTGCAGCGACTTCACCTTCTCGAGCTTCTGCTCGGGCAACAGCTCGCCGATCGCCTCGTCGATGCCCAGCGCGCGCGCGACCGCCTCGGCGGTGCGGCGAGAATCGCCCGAGAGCATCACGATGCGCACGCCCTCCTCCTTCAGCGCGCGCACTGCCTCCCGCGTGGTGTCCTTGATCGGATCGGCGACTGCGAGCACGGCGGCTACTTTTCCATCGACCGCGGCGAAAAGCGCGCTTTTTCCCTCCGCCCTCAATGCTTCGGCGCGCTCGAGCAGCGGTTGTGGAACCCCGGTCGCTTGCATGAAGAGCGCGCTGCCTACCGCGACCTGCCGGCCGTCGACCGTGCCCACGACACCCTGGCCCGTGATGGAGAAGAAATCCTTGACCGGCGCGAGTTCCACGCCGCGCTCGAGCGCGCCCTGCACGATGGCCTGCGCCAGCGGATGCTCGCTCGCACGCTCCAGCGAAGCGACCAGCTTCAGCAACGTTTTTTCATCCCATGATGACACCACCTCCGT
>DASRIR010000249.1:0-48864 GCA_035649875.1 Burkholderiales bacterium
GGTCGGGCATTGGCAGATGGAGCGGACTGCTCCTACATTTGCGACATAGCCGTTTTGCCATCGCATCAGGGCGCGGGACTGGGTAAGCAGATCGTTAGCTATCTCGTGAGTCAGTCGCGCGGCCACAAGAAGATCATCCTCTACGCTGTGCCCGGCAAGGAGCAGTTCTACGAGCGGTTCGGCTTCCTCCGAATGAAAACCGCCATGGCCATCTTTGATAACCAGCAACAAGCGCGTGAGCGAGGGTACCTGAGTGAAGTCTAGCCATAGGCGGCCTAACAGCGCGTTTTTGCCCGACACGTTCAGCTCGCTGCTACGCTGCGCATGGGGCGCGGCAAAACGCGGACGTTAGACGACTTGCTTGATCACACCGAAGGGAAGGGACGAGGACATGAACGTATGGCGAGTAATCCTTTTCGCGGGTTCGACATTTTGCGTGGCGCTGTCCTCCATGGCCGCTGAGCTCCAGGTCATCGCGGGCGGGGGGATTGCGGCGCCGCTCAAAGAGATCGCCGCACAGTTCGAGAAGACGACCGGTCACAAGCTCGTCATTCGCTACGGCACGACTCCGGAGCTCATCAAGATGGCGACCGGCGGGCCGTTCGATCTCGGCGTCGTTCCGGTGGACGTCTTGAGGAACGATGCCGCGCGAGCGACGTTCGCAGCCGGTGCGTCACCCGAGGTCGCGCGAGTCGGGATTGGCGTAGCCGTGCGCGCGGGCGCACCGAAGCCCGACATCGGCACGCCCGAAGCGTTGAAACAGACGCTGCTCAACGCCGAGTCGATCGCATCGATACCAGAGAGCGCAACGGGCTATCTACTCGCGCGCATCTACGAACGCCTCGGTATCACGGAAGCGATGAAGTTGCGGATCAAGCCACAGGCGACACCCGCGCAGATCGCTCAGTCGGTCGCAAGCGGCGACACCGAGCTCGGCGTCTTCCTTACGAACGTCCTGACTGCACCGGGCATCGATCTCGTCGGTCCGTTTCCGCCGGAAGTGCAGATGGAAGTGGTGTACACCGCAGCGGTATCGGCTGGCTCGAAGCAAGCCGAAGCCGCGAGGGCGTTCATTGCTTATCTCAGGAGCCCCGAAGCCGGTACGGTCATCAAGGCGAAGGGAATGACCCCGTCATAGATGGCAATCTGATTCTAGGTGGAGACGGTAAGAACGGCCCGCCGTTCACCACGACGTTAGGCGGCATCGAAGTGACGGTGGTGTTCCATGCGTATTGACTATCTCGCCGACCAGCCGCAGTTCATCGACGCGCTCGTGCCAGCGTTTCTCGGCCACTACCGCGCGATCTTGCCCGAGGACACAGTACAAACGCGCATTTCGAAGTTTCGGGCGCACCTCAATCGCGATGCGCTTCCGATTGCTTGGGTTGCGCATGCGAATGGGCTAGCGCTCGGGACCGCCGCGCTTCGTATTCATGATCTCCCCGGGCGCGACGACCTCACGCCTTGGCTCGGTGGGGTGTTCACCCTACCCGAGCACCGGCGCCGCGGCGTCGGTAACGCGCTGTGCGCGGTCGTCGAACGCAAGGCGGCAGCGATCGGCATTTCAATGCTCTATCTGTTCACCCTCGATCAACAGCCGTGGTACTTTCGCAAGGGCTGGCGCATGCTTGAGCGCTGCACATGGCGTGATCTTCCCGGCGACATCATGTGCAAGGTGCCCGATGCCGCCTAACTAGGCGGGCGCACACTCATGCGGCCGTGGCCGGCCGCTCAACGCGGGTGTTGGCATGCACACCCGTACCGTCACCATCAAGGAACACCATGGCAACCCGCCGTAGCCGCAAGTTGAAGTCGCTCGCCGCACAGACGTTCGAGCTTGGAATCGCCGCGCCTCAAGTCATTGCGCACCGAGTCGCCCGGATGGCTAGCGCCGGCGCATCCCCGTCTGTGCGTGACCGCGCAGAGTTTCGCCGCATGGGCATCGAGAAGATGGCAGCGGTCAACGAGGCCTGGACCGCGATGGTCACCCAGGCCTTCTTGGAAAATCAAAAATTCGCGCTTACATTCATGCAATCGCTATGGTTCCCTTGGATGCGCCCCACCCCTACTGTCAAATCCGTTTCGGGACAGTTGAACAGAGCCGCGGTAGGCATTCTTGGCAAGGGGATGGCTCCGGTTCGTCGTCGCGCAGTAGCGAACGCCAAGCGCCTTGGTCGCATTAAGCGACGGTAGAAGTGCCTCACTCAGCGCGGTGAGGCAAACCGCGGACGTTAGCGATGCCAATGTCGCAGTTGACGGTGATCATCTCGGGCGGCTTCTCGAAGTCTTACCGGCAGCTTCTCCCCGAGTTCGAAAGCTCGACCCGCATTGCCGTCACCACGCTGTCCGGCGCCTCGCAGGGAAAGGGGCCGGAGACGATCGCGGCCCAGTTGAGCCGCGGCGCGCGCGTCGACGTGGTGATCCTCTCGAGGGAAGGGCTGAGCGAGCTGATTGCCGAGGGCCGGATCGTCGCCGGAAGCGACATCGACCTCGCACGAGCGGCCCTCGGAGCGGCGATACGCTCGGGGACGCGCAGGCCTGTGATCGACACTGTTGCGGCCTTCAAGCACGCGCTGTTGAGCGCCAAGGTGGTTGCCGTACCGGCGAGCACCAGCGGCATCTACCTGGTCGAAGGCCTTTTTCCGCGGCTGGGGGTCGCGGACAAGCTCAATATCAAGATGACGCCGAGAGGCTCGCAGTCCGCCGCGCTGGTCGCAGCCGGCGACGCCGACATCGCCGTGCAGCCGATCAGTGAGCTCCTGCGCGAGTCAGGGCTGGACTACCTGGGCCGCATCCCGGCGGAGCTTCAGCTCATCCAGACGTTCTCGGCCGCAATAGTCGCGGCTCGAAGGAGGTCGAGGCGTCCAGGCGGCTGATCGCGTACCTCGCCTCCGAGCGCGCCGCCACCGCAATCAGCATCAACGGGATGGAGCCGGTGATGGGTAGATAGGCTTTCACGGCGGGAATACGATGAGTGTTCCCCTGTTGGCCCCGAAGAGGAGGAGGAGCCATGAGCAAGAAAGTCTTCGCTGTCCTGCTTTCCGCCTTTGCGACCGCCACTGCCGCCGAGGCCCCGGTTCCGAAAGACGCCAGCTTCACGACCCTGATCACGACGCCGCTCGCGATCGAGGGGCTCACCGCGGACCGGGACGGGAACCTCTACACCACCGGCCGCGCGGCCACGGGAACGCCGTGTCCGGTATGGAGGATCAATATTGCGAGTCCTTCGCTCGTCGTGGTGGGCACGATACCCAACCCGGCGGCCTGCAATCCGTCGGGAATCGCGTTCGACGCGCTGGGCAATCTCTATATCGCCGACGCGTCCGGCGCCGGACAGATCTGGACGCTGACCCCGAACGTCTCTACGCCGCCGCTCGCGACCGCCTTCGCGACCGACGTGCCTGGAACCAACGGCCTGGCGTTCGACCGCGACGGCAATCTCTGGACCGGGGACGGCACGACGGGCATGGGACGGGTTTGGAAGATCCCGTCCGGGGGGGCGAAATGCCTGCCGCCGGGCAGTAGCACACCGGTCAACTGCGTGGAGGCATTTCGCGTCCAGCCGATGCGTAATGGCGCCGATCTCGGCGGCGACATCGCCGGCCGCGGTGTCGGGCGCGAGAACCGCACGGTGCCGGTCGAGAACGCGCAGAACCTCGTCGCCAACGGGGTCGCGTTCGACCACGAAGGCAACCTCTATGTCGCGGACACCGCGCGCGGCGCGGTCTGGCAGGTGGGCTTCGACCGCCAGGGCAATGTAAAGAACGCGATGAACTGCGATACGACGTTCACCAACAATACGCTGTGCCTAGACAGCGTGTTTGTGGCCCATCCCTACCTGGAAGGCACCGACGGCATCGCGCTCGACAGCGCCGGCAACATCTGGAACTCGGCCAACGAGCGAAACGCAATCGTCGTGGTGAGCAAGCAGGGCAACGTGTCCGAGGTGTTCCGCAACCCGGCGAACGCTGATGGCCTGCGCAACTCTGCCGATGCGACGGTGGGGAACAACCATATCCTCGAGTTCCCGACCAGCCCGGTGCTGCTCGGCAAGACTTTCTGCACGGCCAACTCCGATGGCAACCGGCGCGACAACTCGCCGAATACTGCCGGCGAGGTGAATCAGGGCGGGGCGGGTGCGCGCGGCAAGATCTCGTGCATGGACCAGGATCTCATCATCCCGGGCATGCCGCTGCCGGTGCGCTAGCGCGGGAGCTTCTCGGCGCCGGTCCAGCCGTTGGCAGTGATGTCGAAGGCGATGCCGTCGGGGTCGTGGAACTTGACCTCGTAGAAGCCGCCGTCCTTCTTGGCTTCGCCCATCCAGTGTGTGCCGCCGGCGGCCTCGATGGCGGTGCGCGTGGCGCTGACGTCGTCCACAAGAAAACCGAAGTGGTGCACGCCGACGAAGTCGCGGCCGCGCTCGCCGGCCGCTTCCGCGGTCTTGTAGTGCAGTAGCGCGAGGTTGATCGTGCCGTCGCTGAGATAAACGCCGCGGGCGTTCGCCCAGTCGGTCTCGCCGACGCGCTGCATGCCGAAGGCGCGCATGTAGAACGCGGCCGCCTTCTCCGGGTCGGGAACCGTGATTGCGATGTGGCGCAGCTTGGCCATGGAGGTCCTCATTTCTTGTAGCGTTTCGGCACGAATGGCAGCTTGCTGATGCGTACGGCTCGCCGCACCTCGCGCACGACGGCGAACAGGTCCTTGTCCAGGAACTCGACGCTCACGTAGCCGAGCATGATTGCCTTCTGGGTCGAAGGGGAGACGGTGCCGCTCGTCACGGTCCCTGCTTCGCTATTTGTCGCATCAACAAGCGGAGCGCCGTGCCGCACCGGCGCCGGCTCGTCGCCGACTAGGCCGACGAGGCGGCGCGAGGCTCCTTCGCGCACCTGCCGCAGGTAGGTCTCGGCGCCGGGGAAGCCGCCTTCCTTCCTGCCGCCTGCGCGGCGCGAGCGCGCGATCGCCCAGCCGAGGCTCGCTTCGAGCGCGGTGGTGTTCGCGTCCATGTCTTGGCCGTAGAGGTGCAGCCCGGCCTCGAGCCGCAGCGTGTCGCGCGCCCCAAGGCCGACCGGTTTTACCGTGGGGTGAGCGAGGAGCTGGCGCGCGAGCGCCGCGCCTTGTTCCTTAGGGATGGAAATTTCGAAACCGTCCTCGCCGGTGTAGCCGGAACGCGAGACGAGCCAGTCGCCGAAAGTGCCGGCCTGCATGAACGCCAGGCGGGCTACACGCGCTTCTATGGAAGCAAGAACGCTTTCCGCATCCGGGCCCTGCAGGGCGATCAGCGCCCGGTCGAGCAGCTCGAACGAAAGGCCGGGGCAGAGCGCGCGCAACAGGGCGAGGTCTCCCTGCCGGCCGGCGGCGTTGACCACGATGCGGACTTCGTCGGCGAGCCGCGTGACCATGAGGTCGTCTTCGATGCCGCCGCGCTCGTTGAGCAGCAGCGAGTAGCGCTGCGCGCCCACCGGCCAGCCGTCGAAATCGAGCGGCAGGGTGCGCTCGAGCGCTTCGTGCAGGCGCGGGCCGGTGACGCGCACCTGCCCCATATGCGAGACGTCGAACAGGCCCGCATGCGCGCGCGTGTGCAGGTGCTCGGCGCGCAGGCCGTCGCGGTACTGGAGCGGCATCTCGAACCCGGCGAACGGGCAAAAGCGCGCGCCGAGCTCGGCGTGCACGCCGTGCAGGACCGTCTTCTCATTCGGCATACGCTTCGATCGGCGGGCAGGTGCAGACCAGGTTGCGGTCGCCAGCGACGTTGTCGATGCGCTTCACCGGTGGCCAATACTTGGCCGAGCGCAGCCAGGGCCTGGGGAAGACGGCTTCCTCGCGGCTGTAGCGGTGTGGCCATTCGCCGGCGAGCTCGAGCGCCGTGTGCGGCGCATTCTTCACCGGATTGTCGGTGCGGTCCCAGGCGCCCGATCGGATCTTCTCGAGCTCGCCGTGGATCGCGATCATCGCGTCGCAAAAGCGGTCGAGCTCCTCCTTCGACTCGCTCTCGGTCGGCTCGACCATCAGGGTGTCGGCCACCGGAAACGACAGCGTGGGCGCGTGGAAGCCGTAGTCCATCAGCCGCTTCGCGACATCCTCGGCGCTCACCCCGCAGGTCTCCTTGAGCCTGCGCAAGTCCAGGATGCACTCGTGCGCCACGCGCCCGCGCGTCCCCGTGTAGAGCACCGGGAAATGGCGCTTGAGCCGCGCCGCAATGTAGTTGGCGTTCAGGATGGCGACCTCGGTCGCTTTGCGAATGCCGCTCGCGCCCATCATGCGGATGTACATCCACGAAATCGGCAGGATGAGCGCGCTGCCATAAGGAGCGGCGGATACGGAGGAGCCCTCGAGAGGATGCTTGGGAAGAAAGTTTCTCAGATGAGCGGCCACCGCGATCGGTCCCATGCCCGGGCCGCCGCCGCCGTGCGGGATGCAGAAGGTCTTGTGCAGGTTGATGTGGCAGACGTCGGCGCCGATGCGCGCCGGCTTCGCGAGGCCGGCGAGCGCGTTCAGGTTGGCGCCGTCCATGTAGACCTGGCCGCCGGCCGCGTGCACGCGCTTGCAGATGCCCACGATCGCTTCCTCGAACACGCCGTGGGTCGACGGATACGTGATCATGAGCGCGGCGATGCGGCCCGCGTGCTCGGCGATCTTGCGCTCGAGATCGGCGAGGTCGACGTTGCCGTTGGCGTCGCACGCCACGACGACGATGCGCAGCCCCATCATCTGCGCGGTGGCGGGATTCGTGCCGTGCGCCGAGGCAGGGATGAGGCAGACGTCGCGCTCGAGCTCTGCTTTTGCTGCCAGGTAGCTCCGGATGGCCAGCAGCCCCGCGTACTCGCCCTGCGCGCCGGAATTGGGCTGCAGCGATACGGCGGCGAAGCCGGTGATCTCGGCGAGCATCGCTTCGAGCTCGCGCAGCATGTCGGCGTAGCCGCGCGCCTGCTCGCGCGGCGCGAAGGGGTGCATCGCCGCGAAGCGCGGCCACGAGATCGGCGTGAGCTCGGCCGCGGCATTCAGCTTCATCGTGCACGAGCCGAGCGGAATCATCGCGTGCACCAGCGACAGGTCCCGGTTCTCCAGCCGCTTGAGATAGCGCATCATCTCGGTCTCGGTGTGATAGCGGTTGAACACCGGATGCGAGAGCACCGCGTCGGTCCGGCGCAAGGCGGGCGGGATCGACGCGGGTTCGGCTTTCAATTGGGGCAGGGAGGGCTTCTTTCCGGTAAGAGCTTCGGCGACGTCGGCAACGTCATCCAGCGAGGTCAGCTCGTCGAAGCTGACGCCCACCCGGCCGCCGTCCAAGTAGCGCAGGTTGATCCGCTTCGCCGCCGCGCGGGCCTTCACCGCGTCGGTCGACGGCACGGCGAACACCAGGGTGTCGAAGAACTCCTTGCTCTGCGGCTCCACGCAGGCAGCGAGAACCCGCGCCGCATGGTTCGCGTGCTGCGCTATGCGCGCGAGGCCGCGCGGGCCGTGGTAGACGGCGTAGAAGCCTGCGATGTTCGCGAGCAGCGCCTGCGCGGTGCAGATGTTGCTCGTCGCCTTGTCGCGGCGGATGTGCTGCTCGCGCGTCTGCAGCGCCATGCGCAGCGCCGGCCTGCCGGCCGCGTCGGCCGACACGCCGATAATCCGGCCGGGCATCGCACGCTTGTGCTGGTCGCGGCACGCCATGAACGCGGCGTGCGGGCCGCCGTAGCCCATTGGCACGCCGAAGCGCTGCGCCGAGCCGATCGCGATGTCGGCGCCGAGCGCGCCGGGCGGGCGCAACAGCATGAGCGCCAGCAGGTCGGTGCCCATCGACACCAGGCCCTGGGCAGCATGGATTTTTCCGATCACTTCGGCGAAGTCCCGGATGCGGCCGAAGGTGTCGGGATACTGCAGATGCGCGCCGAAGATTTTCTCCGGCTGAACCTCGCCGCCCACCACCAGCTCGATGCCGAGCCACTTGGCGCGCGTGCGCATGACGCCGAGCACCTGCGGATGCACCGCGGCGTCGACGAAGAAAGCGCCGGCCTTGCTCTTGCTCGACCGGCGGATCATCGCCATCGCCTCCGCGGCGGCGGTCGCCTCGTCGAGCAGCGACGCGTTGGCCACCGGCAGGCCGGTGAGGTCGATCACGAGCTGCTGGAAGTTGAGCAGACCCTCGAGCCGGCCCTGAGAGATCTCGGCCTGGTAGGGCGTGTACGCGGTGTACCAGCCCGGGTTCTCCAGCACGTTGCGCTGGATCACCGAGGGCGTATGCGTTCCGTAGTACCCCATGCCGATGAAGTTCCGCCAGAGCTCGTTACGCGCCGCGTGCGCGCTGATCTCGGCGAGCGCCTGGTTCTCGGTCTTCGCATCGCCGAGGGCCAGCGGCTGCTCGAGGAGGATGTCGTGCGGCACGACCTCGCGCACGAGCGCGTCGAGCGACGCGACGCCGAGCGCGGCGAGCATCTGGCGTTGCGCGCCTTCGTCGGGACCGATGTGCCGGGCGGCGAACTCGTCCGCGTTCAACAGTGCTTTCACAAGCCCGCCGACTTGGCATACGCGTCGCGCGCGAGCAGCGCGTCGAGCTCGCCGCGATCGGCGACTTTGATCTTGAACAGCCACCCGTCTCGATAGGGAGACTGGTTGACGCGCTCCGGGTGCGCCGAAAGCTCGGCGTTCGCTTCGAGCACTTCGCCGCCGACCGGCGCGTAGACCTCGGAAGCGGCCTTGGTGGACTCGACCACCGCGCAGTTCGCCCCGCGCGCTACGCGTGCCCCGGCCTGCGGCAGCTCGACGAAGACGAGGTCGCCGAGCTGCTCGGTCGCCACCGCGGTGATGCCTACGGTGACCGTGCCGTCGCCGTTATCGGCGACCCACTCGTGCGATTCGGTGTATTTCAGCGTCTCTGGCAGATCCACGGCGCCTCCTGGCGAGCATGACCGACCCGGCCGGGTCTCACGCCCCCTCTGTCCATTTGCCTGAGAGATTGGCGGCAAAGCAAAAGCGCTATGCCGCGTGTTCCTTCGGCGAGGCCGCCAGGGCCTTCTCTCCAGAGTGCCCGAACCTCGCGCGGTCCTTTTGCCTGAGAGTTTTGCGGGGCGCGTTACCCCTTCGGCGCCGGCCCCGAGGTTGGAACCCCGGCCGGTCTCTCCCACGCAAGGCGTTGATGGGCGTCGGGGAATCTACTCCAGCTACGACGTGAGCCGCAAGTGAAACGATTTCGGGCGCGTGAACGTCTCCAGTCCCAGGCGGGAAAGCGTGCAGCCGCGCCCGGAGTCCTTCACGCCGGTCCAGGCGAGCGCCGGGTCGAGGTAGTCGCAGCGGTTCATGAACCACGTTCCGGTCTCGACCTGGTCGCCGATGCGCAAGGCGGCGCCGGCGTCCTGCGTCCAGATGGAAGCGGTGAGGCCGTAGCGGCTGTCGTTCATCAGTCGTACTGCTTCCGCGTCGTCCTTCACCGCCTGGATGCCGACTACCGGGCCGAAGCTCTCCTCGACCATCACGTCCATGCCATGGTCGACGTTGATGAGCACCTCGGGCGGGAGATAGGGCGTGCGCGGCTGGTCCTTGAGCTGGAGGAGCGCCTTGGCGCCTTTCTTCACCGCCTGGCGGATCTGCTGGCGCACCGTGTCGGCGGCTTGCGTGCGCACGAGCGGGCCGAGCGTGGTCTCCTTCTCGAGCGGGTTGCCGAGCCGGTACTGGCGCGTCAGCTCGACGAATCCCTCGACGAAATCCTTGAACAGTGGCTTCTGGACATAGATCCGCTCGATGCCGCAGCACGATTGCCCGGAATTGAAATAGCTGCCGTCGACCAGGTTCTCGACCGCGAATTTCAGGTCGGCATCGGCGCGCACGTAAGCCGGGTCCTTGCCGCCGAGCTCCAGGCCGGTGGGGATGAAGCGCTTCGAGGCCGCTTGCTGGATGGCGTGGCCGCCGGGAACCGAGCCGGTAAAGGCGACGAAACAGATGCGCTCATCCGCGATCGTGCTTGCGACCTGGTCGTGGCTCATATGCAGGAACTGGAACACGCCGGTTGGCAGGCCCGCGGCCCTGAACGCCTCGGCGTAGCGCTCGGCGACGAGCGGTGTCTGCGCGGCCATCTTCAGGACCGCGCTATTGCCCGCGAGCAGCGCCGGCACCACCGCGTTCACCGAGGTGAGCCAGGGGTAGTTCCAGGGCGCAACCACCAGCACCACGCCGAGCGGCTCGCGGCGGATGAAGCGCTGGAAACCTTCTTTTGGAAGAGAGACATCACGCAGGGCTTCCTCTGCGACGCTGCACATGTAAAGGGCCCGTTCATGGAAGCCGCGCTTGAGCTCGCCGGGGCTCTGCGACACCGGACGCCCCATCTGCCAGCTCAGCTCGGTCGCGAGCTCGTCGGCACGCTGCACGCACCAGTCCGCCATACGCCGGCAGATCGCGGCGCGCTCGACGACTGGCACCTGCTTCCATTTCCGCTGAGCGGATTGGGCCCTGGCCAGCGCGTCTTCGATTGTCTTGGCGGTGGCCAGCGGCCGCTCGACATAAACCGAGCCGTCGACAGGGGTAACCGTGCGTTGACGCTTGCCTGTTGTTGTCTTTGCCATGCGACCCAATATAGCAGCGACCATGGGCGCCACTCCGCAGTTTGTCGTAGACGAAACGCTGGATGCCTATTCCAGGGCCGTGGTCGCGGCGGCCGAGCGCGTCGGGCCGGCAGTGGCGCACCTCGAGGTCGAAATCGGAAAGCGGCGGGGGACGGGATCCGCGTTCGTGTTCACGCCGGATGGATTGCTGCTGACCAACAGCCACGTGGTTCACGGCGCGCGCCGAATCCAGGCGACCTTTGCCGACGGCACGAGCCGCGAAGCCGACCTGATCGGCGACGATCCTCATACCGACACCGCGGTCGTGCGCATCGGCGCGGCCAATCTTCCGGCGGTGACGGTGGGTTCGTCCCGCGCGGTGCGCGTCGGTCAGCTCGCGATCGCGATCGGCAACCCTTATGGCTTCCAGCACACCGTGACGGCGGGCGTGGTGAGCGCGCTCGGCCGGAGCCTGCGCACGCAGAGCGGCCGGCTGGTGGACGACGTCCTGCAGACCGATGCCGCGCTGAATCCGGGCAACTCGGGCGGGCCGCTGGTCGACGCGCGCGGCGAGGTCATCGGCGTCAACACGGCGATCATCCCGATGGCGCAGGGCATCTGCTTCGCCACCGCGATCGACACCGTGAAGTGGGTCGTGGTGCAGCTCCTGCGCGACGGCAGGGTGCGCCGCGGCTACCTCGGTATCGCCGGCGCCAACATCGCACTGTCGCGGCGAATCGCGCGGCATTTCGAGCTCGCGAACCAGCGCACCGTGAGGGTGGAGTCGGTCGAAGCCGGCGGACCGGCGCGCGCGGCGGGGCTCGAGGTCGGGGATCTCATCGTGGCTTTTGACGGCGCGGCGGTGGAGGGCATCGACAGCCTGCATCGCCTGCTCACACTCGAGCGCATCGGCAGCGCGCTCGCCATTTCCGTCATCCGCGGCGCGCAGAAGCTCGAGCTGAGCATCACGCCGTCGGAAGTCAGGGCCTGACCGCCGGCGCGTCGAGCTTCATGCCGCGCGCGCGCCACATAAGGTAGGCCTCGAGCTCGACGAATTCCGGCGAGCCGGGCGCGAGGAGCTCCGCGCGCATGCCCGTCAGGCAGTTGCGAAAGCGCCGTGCGAGCGAGCCCATCGCCTGCCATTCGAGCCGGTAGATCGGATAGCCGGTCGGGTGCGCCTGCGGGATGGGGTTGCCGGCGAGCTTCTTGCCCCAGTTGTCGTCGTGGCACTGCGTGCAGGCGAGGTCCAGCTGCCCCTGGCGCCGATGAAAGAATTCCCGGCCCCGCTCGATATGGGGTTTTGACTTTTCGCTGACCTGGATTTCCATGCCGCGGGACTGGCGCGCGACGTAGGCGGTCAGTGCCAGCAGGTCGCGGCTCTCGTAGGCAAGCGACGGCGCCTTGTGGCGCACCTGCTGTTCGAGGTTGACCAGCTTTCCGTCCACGACCGCCGGATAGCGCGCCGCGACCCCTTTCATGCTGGCCTTCGCATCGCCATGGCAGCTCGTGCAGCCGAGCTTTCCCCACAGCGCCTCGCCGTCGAGCAGCCAGAGCACCGCCGGGCCGGTCCCCTCGTCGTCCTGCATGGCGCGCGTCTCTTTGCTCATGAATTCGTAGCCGCTGCGACGCTCGGCCAGCGGAATTTCGCCCGCGCAAACCAAGGCGGGAAAAAGAATGAAGAGGAAAAACCTCAAACGACCTTGATCGCGGCGCTCAGGGTCGCGGAGTAGCCGTTGTCGCCGCTCCAGCGGAATTCCAGCGTGCCGCTTTCGGTGGCGACGGTGGTGAAGCTGATGAGCGGGTTGGCGGCCACCGCCGGGTGGAGGTCGGCGCGGAACACTTCCACGCCGTTATAGGTGCACACCAGGCTGCGGATGATGTCGCGTGGGATGAGCTCGCCGAGCTGCGTGCGGCGGAACCCGGTCTCCATCGGGTGGCCGGCGAGGGTGCGGATCTCGATCACCTCGCCGCGCTTCGCCTCGGCCGGTACGTTGACCACGACGCGCGACATCAGATCAATCCCTCTTCCAGGCAGGCGGACAGCGTGACGATCACTTTCACGCTTCCCGACCAGAAACTGCCGTCCGAGAGCTCGGCAATCGCCATGACGATTCCCGTGTCCGCGATGCGAGCCCGCGTACTGATGCGCGCGCGGCCCGCGCGCGGCCCGAGGTGGGCGGTCAGCACGTAGGGCTGAGGGTTTCTTTCGGTGAACACATGGATCGCCTTCACGTGATCGGCTTCGGTCATCGGGCTTTCGACCTCGACCGAGAGCGGCACGGTGTTGCCGTTGTCGATGAGCGGCGGCAGGTCGAGCTTGACCCTGCCTTCGCGAACCGGGTGGTTGCCGACCACCTTGCGGACCGCGTCGTCCAGCGCCTTCTTGCGGATCTCGCCGATGTTGGGGGGCAATTGCGCCCTTGCGGTTCCCGCAACCAGTCCGAAGAGAAGAAATATCCGGCGCGTGATCATTTCAAGGTGACCAGAAAAGCGACCACGTCCTCGATCTGCTGCGCGCTGAGTACCGGTTTGCCGCGATAGGCGGGCGCCACCCGCTGCAGTGCGTGGGTGCGGAAATACGGCGGCATGATGGTCTTCGGATTCACGCGGCTTGCATCGACGATTCTGAGCCGGATCTGGCCCGCCGACAATCGGCTGCCGACCCCGGCCAGGCTCGGCGCGAGCTCACCCTGAAACTGCTCCTCCGGAAACGGGCCGCTATGGCACAGCAGGCAAAGGCCGACGTGCCGGTCGAGGACGATCTTCTTTCCGGCGACGGGATCTCCCGCCACCCCGGTCAAGGGCGACGGGAGGGTGTCGCTCGCTGCCGCACTACTGACGAAAGCCGAGAATGCGGCAATCCACCACTTCACACCAGCTCGATGCCCTGGTTCTTCAGCGGCACGTCGCGCAGGCGCTTGCCGGTCGCCTTGAAGAAGGCGTTCATGACCGCCGGCGCCGCGACGCAGATCGTGGGCTCGCCGATGCCGCCCCAGATCGGACCGCCGTCCGCGATGATGATCGTCTCCACCTTCGGCATTTGCCCGATGCGCATCGACGGGAAGGTGTGGAAGTTGTCCTCCACGATGCGCCCGTCCTTGACCGTGTTCTCCTGCATGAACAGCGCTGAGAGGCCGTACACGAACGAGCCCGACACCTGGCGCTCGATCTGCGCCGGGTTGACCGCGTAGCCGGGGTCGGTGGCCGCGACGATGCGATGAACCTTCACCTTGTTGCCGTCGCGCACCGAGATCTCGGCCGCCGCGGCGACGAAGCTGTTGAAAGCCTTCATCTGCGCGAGGCCGCGGTAGACGCCCTGCGGCGCGGGCTTGCCCCAGCCGATGCGCTGGGCGACCGCGTTCAGCACGCCGAGGTTGCGCGGTAGGCCCTGCATGTTCTTGCGCCGGAACTCGAGCTCGTCCTGCCCGGCGGCCTGCGCCAGCTCGTCCATGAAGCATTCCATGAAGACGGCGTTCTGGTTGATGTTCACGCCGCGCCAGAACCCCGGCGGCACGTGCGTGTTGCGCATCGCGTGGTCGATGAGCAGGTTCGGGATGCTGTAGCCGAACGCGTGCTCGCCGGTGTCGGCAAGGCCCTGGAAGGTGAGCGGATCGCGCCCCTTCTGCTGCTCGACGATGTGCGGCCGCACCGCGGCGAGGATCGATTGCCCCGAGAGCCGGACGTGCAGACCGACGAGGTTGCCGCTCGCGTCGAGGCCGCCGGTCAGCTTCGCCATCATGATCGGGTGGTAGTGCCCGTGCAGCATGTCTTCCTCGCGCGTCCAGAGCAGCTTCACCGGCACGCCGGGCATCTGCTTCGCGATCTGCACCGCCTGCGTGACGTAGTCCTGGAACGCGCCGCGCCGGCCGAAGCCGCCGCCGAGGTTGATCTTGTACACGTCGCACTTGTCCGCCGGCAGGCCCGAAGCGGCGAGCAGCGCGGCGAAGGAGGCTTCGCCGTCCTGCGTCGGCACCCACACTTCGCACCGCTCGGGCGTGTAACGCGCCGTCGCGTTCATCGGCTCCATTGGCGCGTGGTTCAGGAACGGGTAGAAGTACGTGGCCTCGACCGTCTTTGTGGCTTTGGCGAGCCCCGCCTTGATGTCGCCGTTCTGGTTACCGACGAAAGCCTGCGACGCGCCGAGGCCTTCCTTCAGCGTCGCGAGGATGCTTTCCTGCGACACCTTGGCATTCGGCCCCTCGTCCCACTGGATCGGCAGCTGGTCGAGCGCGGTCTTCGCCTGCCACCACGTCTCGGCGACCACCGCGACCGCGGAGTCGCCGACCGGCACGACCTTCTTCACGCCTTTCAGGCCGCTCACGCGGCCCGCGTCGAAGCTCTTGAGCTTGCCGCCGAACACCGGGCAGTCCTTGATGGCGGCGTTCAGCATGCCGGGCAGCTTCAAATCGAAGCCGTAGACCTGCTTCCCGTTCACCTTGTCGACCGTGTCGAGCCGCTTCACCGGCTTGCCGATCACCTTCCATTCCTTCGGGTCCTTCAGCTTCACGTCCTTCGGCGGCTCGAGCTTCGCCGCGGCTTCGGCGACCTTGCCGTAAGTCGTCTTGCGGCCCGAGGGCTTGTGCGTGATCACGCTGTTCGATGTCACGCATTCGGACGCCGGCACCTTCCACTGGTTGGCGGCGGCCTGGACCAGCATCACGCGCGCGGCCGCGCCACCCTGGCGCACGTACTCGTGCGAGGTGCGGATGCCGCGGCTGCCGCCGGTGGAGAAGTCGCCCCACACGCGCTTGCGCTTGAGGCTCGTGCCCGGCGTCGGATACTCGTAAGTCACCTTGTTCCAGTCGCACTCGAGCTCTTCGGCGACGAGCTGCGCGAGGCCGGTGATCGTCCCCTGGCCCATCTCGGAGCGCGCCATGCGGATGACGACGCGGTCGTTTGGCTGGATCACGACCCAGGCGGTGATTTCCGGCGAGCCGTCCTGAGCTCTCACGACCTGCTTGCCGAACGGATCAAATCCCAGCGCGAGGCCGCCGGTGACGGCGGCGGAGGTGACGATGAAATTGCGGCGGTTCATTTTCATGACGTCCCCTTAGGCCTGCGTCTTCGCGGCGGCGTGGATCGCCGCGCGCACTTCCTGGAACGTGCCGCAGCGGCAGATGTTGGTGATCGCGGCGTTGATGTCCGCGTCGGTGGGCTTGGGCTTCGCCGCGAGCAGCGCCGCGGCGGCCATGATCATCCCGGACTGGCAGTAGCCGCACTGCGGCACTTCATGATCGACCCAGGCTTTCTGCACTTTGTGCAGGGTCTTGCCGGTCGCGAGGCCTTCGATGGTCGTGATCTTCTGGCCGACCACCGTGCCCACCGGAAGCATGCACGAGCGCATCGCCGCCCCGTTGACATGCACGGTGCAGGCGCCGCACTGGGCGATGCCGCAGCCGTATTTCGTGCCGGTCAACCCGACCTGCTCGCGGATCACCCAGAGCAGCGGTGTGTTCGGATCGACGTCGACGTCGTGTGTCTTGCCATTAATGGTCAAGCGAACCATTGCGTTGCCTCCTCCCGGTGGATATTTGGACTCGCGGGACTACTGTAGTCCCGCGGATTCGGGAGCGGCAACTGGTTTTTGTGATCTTGCGGCGTCGCAGCAGCGGCTGCGCTACGCCACGACGACAAGAACCGTGACCAGGACCAGGCCGATGGAATAAAAGAGATAGTCAGGCGTACCCATGCGGCTATCTTTGCGCCGGCGTCTTTCTGATCGATTTCGTGACCTTGCACCTGTCTTACAACTGAAACCGAGGACCACCCCATGGAGATGATCGAGCGCGGGCTGTCGGAAGAGCAGCGCATGATGCGGGCGAGCTGCCGCAAGTTCGTGGACGGCGTGGTTACGCCGTTTGTCCGGCGGCACTGGCAGCGGGAATGGCTGATGGATCCGGACGCCCGGCTGCCGCGCGAGATCCTGGAGCAGGCCGACCGCATCGGCATCCGCACCCTCGGCGTGCCCGAGGCCTTCGGCGGCCTGCAGATCGATGCCGCGACCGAAGTGCGCACCTTCGCCATTATCGCGGAGGAGATCGCGCGCGGCGACTCCGGGCTCGCCGACAAGCTGGTGCAGAACTGGAAGGTGTCCGTCCTGCTAAGGCAGTTCGCGTCCCAGCAGTTGCAAAAACGCTGGTTTGAGAAGCTCGTGGGCGATCCGGGCTTTCTCCTAGCGCACTGCCTGACCGAACCGCGCGGCGCCTCCGATCGCTGGCTGCCCTACAACGTCCCCGAAGCGGCGATGCACACGAAGGCGGTGGAGGCGGGCGACCACTGGGTCCTCAACGGCAGGAAACAATTTATCAGCAATGGCTACGACGCAGGCCTCTTCGTCGTGTACGCGAACAGCAATCCGAACGTCGGCATGCTGCAAGGCACGTCGAGCTTCCTGGTGCCGAGAGATACGCCCGGGCTATCGATCACCAAGTGCAACGAAACCATCGGCTGCCGATTCATGAACAACGGCGAGCTGGTGTTCGAGGACATGCGCGTGCCGAAGGACCACCTCCTGGTGCACGGCGACGCGCTCGGCAAGGCGGGCATCTACTTCCGGCCGGGCAAGATCATCCAGGCGGCGAAGAACCTCGGGGTCGGCATGGCGGCTTACGAGCGCACCGCCGAGTACGTCCAGAGCTACGTCCAGGGCGGGCGCATCCTTATCAAGCACCAGGCCGTTGCCTTGCGCCTGGCGGACATGGCCACGCGACTTTCAGCCGTCAGGTCTCTCGTCAAAGAAGCGGCCCTGGCGGTCGATGAGAACGCGCCGGATGCCGACGCGCTTTGCAACATGGCCAAGGTATTCGCCTCCGAAGAAATCATGAAGGTCGTGACGCACGCCATGGAATTGCACGGCGGCAACGGGGCGATGCTCGATTTCGGCATCGAGAAGCTGTTTCGTGACGGCTCGATCTTCCTCCACATGGACGCCACCGCCGACATCTCGCGGTTCAAGATCGTGAAGGCGATGTTCCCGCGCACCGCCGGGGCGTACGCCGGACCTGAAAATTAGAGCGATACTTTCGGGGCATGACTGATCCGGTAGTCGCCGAGTACGCGAAAGCCGCGGAGCGCTACGACGAGAAGTGGGCGTTCTACGTCGAAGCCACTACGCGAGAGACGTTGCGCCGCATGCCCATGACACCGGCAGCGCGCGTGCTAGACGTGGGATGCGGTACCGGGGAGCTGCTGCGGCGGCTGCGGGCGAAGTACCCCGACGCCGTGCTGGGGGGCCTCGATCCGGTTGCCGAAATGCTGGCGGTGGCGCGCGACAAGCTCAGCGGCAAGGAGGACCTGCGGATCGGCTATGCGGACTCTCTGCCGTGGGCTTCGGCCACTTTTGACGTGGTGGTGTCTTGCAACATGTTTCATTACATCAGCCACCCGGTGGCAGCCCTGCGAGAGATGGCGAGGGTGCTGCGCCCGGGCGGTACGATCGTCCTTACGGATTGGTGCGACGACTATCTCGCCTGCAGGGTGTGCAACCTCTACCTGCGCCTAACCAATCGTGCTTTCTACAAGACGTACCGGCAGGCCGAATGCCGCGAGCTGCTCGGGCGGGCAGGCTTCAGGGAAGTGAGACTCGAGCGCTACAAGATCAGCTGGCTCTGGGGCCTGATGACCGCCGTGATCAAGAAATCTTGATGAAAGAGACGAACCCGGCGAGGTACTTGCGCAACTGCTCGCGGATCGCCTCTTCCGTGAGCTCGCCGGCAGGGTTGAAGGCGTTGCCGGCGCGCGAGACCTGCAGACGGCCGCCGAACCAGGTCTTGGTGCCGAGCGTACGAAGCACTGGCAGCCAGGCGTTCTGCGAAAGGATCGTGCCGAACCCGCCGGGCGAGGCGCCGATTACGCCGACCGGCCGGCCGCCGAACACTTTGCCGATGTCGGCGGGCGGGCGCGAGAGCCAGTCGATCGCGTTCTTGAAGACACCAGGAATCGAGTTGTTGTACTCGGGCGTGACCAGTAGCAGCCCATCGGATTCGACGATCTTTGCCTTCAGCGCTTGCACGGCGGGCGGGATGCCCTGCGAAGCTTCGAGGTCGCCGTCGTAGAGCGGGATGCCCGCGATCGAGCCGACCTCCAGTTCAGGAAGCAAATCGGCAGCCGCGCGCAGCAGTGCGGTGTTGTACGACCCTTTCCGCAGGCTGCCGGAGATGCCGAGGATCTTCACTCGGGCGTCACGTACGCGGCGGTGATGCCGCCGTCGACCAGGAACTCGGTGCCGGTGACGTAGGACGACTCATCGGAGGCGAGGTAGAGCGCCGCCTTCGCGATCTCCTCCGCCTCGCCGAAGCGTCCCATGGGGATGTGCACCAGGCGACGCTGCTTCTTCGCTTCGGTGTTGAGGAAGCTCATCAGCAGCTCAGTCTTGAGCGGCCCCGGGCAGAGCGCGTTGACGCGGATGTTCTGGCGCGCGTGGATCACCGCGAGCTCGCGCGTCATTGCGAGCACCGCGCCCTTGCTCGCGGTGTACGCGATCTGCGGTGTGGCGGCGCCGAGGATCGCGACGAAGGACGCGGTGTTGATCACCGAGCCGCCGCCGGCGCGCTGGATCGCCGGGATGCCGTACTTGCAGCCGAGGAACACGCCCTTCGCGTTGATGTCGAGCGTGAGATCCCATACTTCCTCGCTCGTGGTGATCGCGTCGTCGTCCTTGCCGTGCATGATGCCGGCATTGTTGAACAGCACGTGCAGCTTGCCGAACTGACGCTCGGCCGCCATGACCATCTGCTGACAATCCGCGGCCTTCGACACATCGGCCTTTACCGGAATCGAGTGCTTCATCATCGCGGCGGTTTCACGGGCCGCGTTCTCGTTCACATCGACGCACACGACGGCCGCGCCTTCCTTCGAGAAGAGGAGCGCCGTCTGCCGTCCGATGCCGCTGCCCGCGCCGGTGATGAGCGCGACCTTGTCCTTGAGTCTCATATGCGTTCGAAGTATCTCCTGCGTTCCCAGTCGGTAACCGCCTTGTCGTAGGCCTGCGCTTCGTGGCGGTAGAAATGCGTGTAATGCTGGTGCACGTCCGCGCCGAAGGCTTTCTTCGCGAAAGCGCTTTTCTCGAAGAGATCGACCGCTTCGCTCAGCGTGTAGGGCACGCGCGGCAGATTCTTCGCCTGGTAGATGTCGCCGACGAAGGCCTCGGGCGGGTCGATCTTGCGTGCGATGCCGTCCAGTCCCGAGGCGAGCGACGCCGCCAGCGCGAGGTAGGGGTTGCAGTCCGCGCCCGGGATGCGGCACTCGATGCGCGTGCTGGCGCCCGAGCCGACGATGCGGAAGCCCGCGGTGCGGTTGTCGTTGCTCCAGGCGAGCCGCGTCGGCGCCCACGAGGCGTCGACATAGCGCTTGTAGGAGTTCACCGTCGGCGCGTAGAACACCATCACGTCGGGCACGTGCACGATCCAGCCGCCGAGGAAGTGCTTGAACGCTTCCGGGCGCTTGTCGAAGGCGTTCTTGCCGTCCTTCCACAGGCTGAAATGGATATGGCAGCTCGAGCCCGCGCCGTCGGCCGCGAACTTGGCCATGAAGGTCACGCTCATGCCCATGGCCTCGGCGATCTCCTTCAGGCACTGCTTGAAGACGACGTGGCGGTCTGCCATGTCGAGCGCTTCGGCGTAGCGCACGTTGAGCTCGTGCTGCCCCTTGCCCCATTCGCCTTTCGAGTTTTCCACCGGCACGCCCGAGAGCTTGAGGTGGCGGCGCGCCGCGGCGTGAAAGCCCTCGGTGCGCGTGCCCTGCAGCATGTGGTAGTCCTCGAGGTACCAGCCCGCGGCCTCGAGGTTGCGGTAATCCTGCTGCGCGGCCTGGCGGTAGCTCGTCTGGAAAAGGTAGTGCTCGAGCTCGGTCCCGGCGTAGCCGGTGTAGCCGAGCTTCTTCGCCCCCTCGATCTGCCGGCGCAGGACCGAACGCGGTGCGACCTCGACGTAGTCGTGCGTCTTCTCGCTCTTCACATCGCAGACCACGAAGGCGGTCTTGTCGAGCCAGCTCGCGATCCGTAGGGTGGCGAGGTCGGCCACCATGTGCACGTCGCCGTACCCGAGCTCCCAGTTGGCGAACTTGTAGCCCGGCACCGGCTCCATTTCCATGTCGACCGTGAGGAGATAGTCGCAGGCGTGGCCGCCGTGCTTGGCGATCTCGTCGACGAACATCTCGGCGTCGAAGCGCTTGCCCATCAGGCGCCCATAGTGGTCGGTGAAGCCGGCGAGCACGGTCTCGATTTCCCCTTGCGCCACCATGCCTTTCAGCTGCTCGAGCGTGAGCATTCCGCGGGGTTTATTCATCGTTGTTCTTCCTGAAGAGCACGAAGACCTTTCCGACCTGCTGGACCTGCTCGGCGTTTGTTTTCTGACACATTGAAGCGAACGCCTCGTCCCGCCGCTCGCGGTCGAGCATGGCGGCGCGCACTTTGATCAGCTCGTGCGCGCGCAGCGCCCGGTCGATCTCCGCAATCACCTCGTCGGTGAGTCCCCTGACGCCGATCTGGACGACCGGCACGAGCTTGTGGGCTTTCGCCCTGAGCGCCTTGCGTTCGGCCGCAGTCAACATCACAAGATCAGCATGAATGAATCCTCGAATCTAATGTCAAAATATCCACCTTGCTACCCCCGGATTTTCATCCCGTCCTGCAGCGCTGGTGGGCGAGCCGCTTTGACGAGCCCACCGCCGCCCAGCTCGAAGGCTGGCGCGCGATTCGCCAGGGAAGCCACACGCTCATCGCGGCGCCGACCGGCTCCGGGAAGACGCTGGCCGCGTTCTTGACCTCTCTGGATGAATTGTTCAGGGAAGGGGTCGAAAAGGGCGGCTTGCCCGACGAGGTGCGCGTCATCTACGTGTCGCCGCTCAAGGCGTTGTCGGCGGATATTCACAAGAACCTCGCGGTGCCACGGCGGGAAATCCACGCGCTCGCGCCCGTGAAGATCACCGCGGCGGTCCGAAGCGGCGACACGCCGCAGCCCGAGCGCGCGGCCATGCTGCGCACTCCGCCGCACATCCTCGTCACCACGCCGGAGTCGCTCTACCTGTTGCTCACCGCCGAGCGTTCGCGCGCAATGCTGAAGACCGCGCGGATCGTGATCGTCGACGAGATCCACGCCGTGCTGCAGTCACGCCGCGGCGCGCACCTCGCGCTCTCGCTGGAGCGGCTGGATCACGTCTGCGGACGCAAGCTGCAGCGCATCGGCCTTTCCGCCACGCAGAAGCCGATCGACGAAGTGGCGCGTTTCCTGACGAGCGAGCGGTGCGAGATCATCAACAAGGGGCACAAGCGCCAACTCGACCTCGCGGTCGAGGTACCCCAGTCGCCGCTCGAGGCGGTGATGTCGCACGAGGTCTGGAAGGAAATCTACGACCGGCTGGTCGCGCTCATCGAGTCGCATCGAACGACCCTGATCACGGTCAACACCCGCCGGCTGGCCGAGCGCATGGCGCACCAGCTCTCCGAGCGGCTCGGGGCCGACAACGTCGCCGCGCACCACGGCAGCCTCGCGAAGGAAGCACGGCTCGAAGCCGAGGAAAAGCTAAGGAATGGACAGCTGAAAGTCCTGGTGGCCACCGCCTCCCTCGAGCTCGGCATCGACATCGGCCACGTCGACCTCGTCTGCCAGATCTCCTCGCCGCACCGCATCGCGACTTTCCTGCAGCGCGTGGGCCGCTCCGGCCACACCATCAAGGGCGTGCCGAAGGGGCGCATCTTCCCGCTTACGCGCGACGACCTGATCGAATGCGCGGCCATGGTGCGCGCGGTGCACGACGGCGAGCTCGACCGCGTCAGCGTGCCCGACAAGCCGCTCGACGTCCTCGCGCAGCAGGTCGTGGCTGAGGCTTCGGCCGAGGAAGAGTGGGGCGAGGAGGCGCTCTTCAACCTTTTCCGAGGGGCGTACCCGTACCGCACCTTGGAGAAAGGCGAGTTCCTCGAGGTCGTGGAAATGCTCGCGCGCGGCTACGCGACGCGTCGCGGGCGGCGCGGTGCGCTGATTCATTTTGACTCCCTGAATCGGAAGATTCGCTCGCGCAAGGGAAGCCGGCTGAACGCGATCGTCAACGGCGGCGCGATTCCCGAGGTGTTCGACTACCGCGTGGTGCTCGAGCCCGAGGGGCACTTCATCGGCACGCTGAACGAGGACTTCGCGATCGAATCGCTGCCCGGCGACGTGTTCCAGCTCGGCAATACCTCGTGGCGCATCCTGCGCATCGGCAACGGCGTGGTTCGCGTCGCCGACGCGCAGGGCCAGCCGCCTTCGATGCCGTTCTGGCTCGGCGAAGCGCCGGCGCGCAGCAACGAGATGAGCGATGCGGTTTCCGCCATGCGCGCGGCGGTGGACTTCGAGCTGCCGGGGCCCGACGAGCCGCGCGAGGAGGGCGAGCTCCAAGCGGCCATCGAACTGCTGAAGAGAGAGTACTTACTAAGCCAGTCTGCTGCGGAGCAGATTGCGCAGTATCTCGCCGAGGCCAAGCGCAGCCTCGGCGTGTTGCCGACCACCGACCAGATCGCGCTCGAGCGCTTCTTCGACGAATCGGGCGGGATGCAGCTCGTGCTGCACGCGCCCTTCGGCAGCCGCGTCAACCGTGCCTGGGGCCTCGCGCTGCGCAAGAAGTTCTGTCAAGGGTTCAATTTCGAGCTGCAGGCGGCCGCGACCGAGGAGGGAATCATCCTCTCGCTCGGCTCGTCGCATTCGTTCGCGCTCGAGGAAGTGTTCCGCTACCTGCATCCGAACACGGTGCGCGAGACGCTGGTCCAGGCGATCCTGCAGTCGCCGATTTTCGAGACGCGCTGGCGCTGGAGCACCACGCTCGCGCTCGCCGTCCCGCGCAACCGCGCCGGGGCGCGCATCCCGAACCAACTGCAGCGCATGTACGCCGAGGATCTGCTGCAGGCCGCGTTTCCCGACGCGGTGGCCTGCCAGGACAACATCCAGGGCGCGCGCGAGATTCCCGACCATCCGCTCGTCAACCAGGCGCTGCGCGACGGGCTCGAGGAGGCCGTTGATCTTCGCGGCCTGGAGTTCCAGCTCCAAAGATTGGTTTCGGGGGAAATCAAGACCGTGGCGCGCGACCTGCCGGAGCCCTCGGTCCTCAGCCACGAGCTGCTGAATTCCGCCGTCTACACCTTCCTCGACGATGCGCCGCTCGAAGAGCGCCGTACGCGCGCGGTGTACACCCGGCGCGCCACCGAGGCGCGCAGCGCCGACGATCTCGGCGCGCTCGACCCGGCGGCGATCCAGCGCGTGCGCGAGGAAGCCTGGCCGGTGGCGAACAGCGCCGACGAGATGTACGACGCGCTCATGGTGGCGGGGTACATCAAGGACACGGAGGTCGCCCCCCATTGGGGTGCGCTGTTGAACGAGCTCGGCCCCCGCGCGGTCCGGAAAGGGAATGCTTGGTTCGCGCTCGAGCGCAAGGACGACGAGCCGCTGGAGATCATCGCGAGCCGGATGGAAGTGCTGGGCCCGGTAACGGAAGCCCAATTGGATATGCCCGAGGCTTCGTCGGCTCTGCTCACGCTCGAGGGCCAGGGCCGGATCCTGCGGGGAAGATTTTCATCGACTGACTTGCAGTGGTGCGACCGGCGCCTGCTCGCCCGCATCCATCGCTACACGCTCAACAAGCTAAGGTCGGAAATCGAGCCGGTCAGCGCCGCCGACTTCATGCGCTTCCTGCTCCACTGGCAGCACGTCGCGGGCGAGGACCAGGTGAAAGGCCCCGAGGGAATCGTGGCAGTGATTGCGCAGCTCGAGGGCTTCGAGCTCGCCGCCGCGGCCTGGGAGCACGACGTCCTGCCGGCGCGCGTTGGCGACTACGGCGCCGAGCAGATCGACCAGCTGTGCCTGAGTGGGCGCGTGGCCTGGGGGCGCCTCACGCCGGGCAGCAAGGCACCGCTGCGGACCTCGCCGATCGCCTTGCTGCTGCGTGAGCACATTTCCAACTGGGGTGTGCAAAAAGAGCCGGTGACCGAGCTCTCCTCGGAGGCGAAAACCGTGCGCGATGCGCTCGAGAAGCGCGGCGCCTCGTTCTTCCATGAGATGGCGAGCGCGACTTCGCTGCTGCCCGCTTATGTGGAACGTGGTCTTGCGGAGCTGGCGGGTGCCGGGATTGCAACGGCCGACAGCTTTGCCGGCCTGCGCGCCCTCCTGGCCGCGCCCGAGAAGCGCCGCGGGCTGATCGAGACCGCGGGCCGCTGGGTGCTTTTGAGAAATGAGAAAAATGATGATGTCGAGGCGATCGCGCGCACGCTGCTCAAGCGCTACGGCGTGGTGTTCAGGACGCTCCTGCAGCGCGAGTCCCGGCTGCCGCCCTGGCGCGACCTGGTGCGCGTATACCGCAGGCTCGAGGCGCGCGGCGAGATCCGCGGCGGTCGCTTCGTCGCCGGCTTCGGCGGCGAGCAGTTCGCCGCGCCCGACGCGGTCGGCCGCCTGCGCGCGGTGAGAAAGGCGGAGAAGGTCGACGAGCTCGTGGTGCTGAGCGCGGCCGATCCGCTCAACCTCGTCGGCATCGTCACGCCCGAGGCGCGCGTCGCCGGAATCCATCGCAACCGCATCCTCTTCAAGGTGGGCCTGCCGATCGCGGCGGTCGAAGGCGGGCAGCTCCGGCGCCTGGCGGACTCCAATATCGACGACGCAAGGCTGAGAACCTTGCTCGCCCGCCGCTCGCTGCGCCATCCGCCGCAGCTTCACCTGCGAACAGCGGCGCCGCGCGAAGCGCGCCGGCTCGGCAGCGCGCGCCAGCGCCTCAAGGTCTTCCAGGTTTGAAGTCGAGCAAGCAGTGGCTGCGCCGGCATGTCACGGACCAGTACGTCAAGAAGGCGCGCCAGCAGGGCTATCGTTCGAGAGCCGCCTTCAAGCTGCTGCAGCTGGACGAAAAGGAAGCCGTCTTCAAGCCCGGCATGACCATCGTCGACCTCGGCGCGGCCCCGGGCGGCTGGTCGCAGGTGGCGGCCGAGAAGGTGAAGCCGGGTGGACGCGTGATCGCCATTGACCTGCTCGAGATCGCCCCCATCTCGGGAGTTACCGTCCTCACGGGAGACTTTCGTCAGATTTCGCTCGATGTGCGCGCCGATGCAGTGCTTTCCGATCTTTCGCCAAATCTGTCGGGCATACCCAACGTCGATCAGGCGCGCTGGCTCGAGCTCGCCGAGGCCGCCGTCGATCTTTGCCGCAAGGTGTTGAAGCCGGACGGTGTTTTGGTTGTCAAAGCCTTTCACGGCGAGGCGTTCGACGCGCTCCTGGAGCGCCTGAAAAGCGCGTTCAAGAAGGTGAAAGTTGTTAAACCCCCGGCCTCACGGGGTGAATCGGCCGAGACTTACGTGGTAGCGCGTGCAATGCTCGCCCGGTAAGATGAACTCCTTGATTTAGGAGAAAAAGTACTTTGAACAACATGCTCAAGAACCTGGTCATCTGGCTCGTCATCGGGCTGGTGCTGATGACCGTGTTCAACCAGTTCAACACCCGCCAGTCGACGCAGGCGCCGATGGAGTACTCGCAGTTCCTGGAGGAAGTGAAGGCGGGCCGCATCGCGAAGGTCACGATCGAGGGCCGCCAGCTCAAGGCCACCACCAGCGAAGGCAAGCGCGTCACCAGCTACTCGCCCGGCGACATCTGGCTGGTCTCGGACCTGCTCAAGTACGGCGTCAAGATCGAGGCCAAGCCGGAAGAGGAGCCGTCGCTCCTCATGAACATCTTCGTGTCCTGGTTCCCGATGCTCCTGCTGATCGGGGTCTGGATCTTCTTCATGCGCCAGATGCAGGGCGGCGGGCGCGGCGGCGCGTTCTCGTTCGGCAAGTCGCGCGCGCGCATGCTCGACGAATCCACCAACACCGTCACCTTCGCCGACGTCGCGGGCTGCGAAGAGGCGAAGGAAGAAGTGTCCGAGCTGGTCGACTTCCTGCGCGACCCGTCCAAGTTCCAGAAGCTCGGCGGCCGCATCCCGCGCGGCGTGCTGATGGTCGGCAACCCGGGCACCGGCAAGACACTGCTGGCGCGCGCGATCGCGGGCGAGGCCAAGGTGCCGTTCTTCTCGATCTCCGGTTCGGATTTCGTCGAGATGTTCGTCGGCGTTGGCGCCGCGCGCGTCAGGGACATGTTCGAGCAGGCGAAGAAGCACGCGCCCTGCATCGTGTTCATCGACGAGATCGACGCGGTCGGCCGCCAGCGCGGCGCGGGCCTCGGCGGCGGCAACGACGAGCGCGAGCAGACGCTCAACCAGCTGCTCGTCGAGATGGACGGCTTCGAGTCGACCATGGGCGTGATCGTGATCGCGGCCACCAACCGGCCCGACGTGCTCGACCCGGCGCTGCTGCGCCCCGGCCGCTTCGACCGGCAAGTGGTGGTTCCCCTACCCGACATCCGCGGCCGCGAGGAAATCCTCAAAGTGCACATGCGGAAAGTCCCGCTCGCACCGGACGTCAAGCCCGACATCCTCGCGCGCGGCACGCCCGGGTTCTCCGGCGCGGACCTCGCGAACCTGGTGAACGAGGCGGCGCTGTTCGCTGCGCGCGGCAACAAGCGCCTGGTCGACATGGACGACTTCGAGCGCGCCAAGGACAAGATCATCATGGGCGCGGAGCGCCGCTCGATGGTCATGCCCGAGGAAGAGCGCCGCAACACCGCGTACCACGAGTCCGGTCACGCGATCGTCGCGCGCCTGCTGCCCAAGACCGACCCGGTACACAAGGTCACCATCATCCCGCGCGGCCGCGCGCTCGGCGTCACGATGCAGCTGCCCGAGACCGACCGCTACAGCCAGGACCGCGACCGTCTGATGAACATGATCGCGGTGCTGTTCGGCGGGCGCATCGCCGAAGAGCTGTTCATGAACCAGATGACCACCGGCGCCTCGAACGACTTCGAGCGCGCGACCGAGATCGCGCGCCGCATGGTCACGCAGTGGGGCATGTCCGACGAGCTCGGGCCGATGGTCTACGGCGAGAACGACAGCGAGATCTTCCTCGGCCGCTCGATCACCACGCACAAGAACGTGTCCGAAGCCACCATGCAGAAGGTGGACGCCGAGATTCGGCGCATCATCGACGAGCAGTACCACCTCGCGCGCAAGCTGCTCGAGGACAACCGCGACAAGGTCGAGGCGATGGCCAAGGCGCTGCTCGAGCTGGAGACGATCGACGCCGACCAAATCGGCGACATCATGTCCGGCAAGCCGCCGCGCCCGCCGAAGCCGAGCGGCTCGCAGCCCGCGGCCAAGCCGCCGGCCCCCGATGCCGGCGCCGAGGGCGCGACCGCACCTGCAGCGGGCGCGTAGGAACGGATGAAGTCGCCCTCGCGCAGGCGGGGGCCCGGTTTGCCGTTATCCGAGAGATTTTCTAGGAAGCTCACCGCCGGTCGGTTCGCGTTGCCGCTCGCGCGTCCTCTCGTCATGGGCGTGGTGAACATCACGCCCGATTCCTTTTCCGACGGCGGTCGCTTCTTCGACGTGGATGAAGCGGTCGCCCACGCGCGGCAACTCGCCGCCGACGGCGCCGACATCATCGACCTCGGCGGCGAATCGACCCGTCCGGGCGCGGCCCCGGTTTCCGAAGACGAGGAGCTGAAGAGAATCCTTCCCGTGTTGCGAGAGCTGGCCGATCTTCCTGTTTCCGTCGACACCCGCCGCCCGAGCGTCATGCGCGAGGCGCTGAAAGCCGGCGCTTCCATGATCAATGACGTGGAGGCGCTCGCCGCGCCCGGCGCACTGGAAGTGGTAGCCGCGAGCGATTGCGGCGTGTGCCTCATGCACAAGAAGGGCGAGCCGGCGACGATGCAGCGCGACCCGCACTACGATGACGTCGTACGCGAGGTGAAAGCTTTTCTCAAACAACGGGTTGAGGCGGCCGAGGCGGGCGGCGTGGCTCGCGAGCGCATCGTCGTCGACCCGGGTTTCGGCTTCGGCAAGACGGCGGAGCACAACCTTACGCTTCTCAAGCGGCTGCGCGAGCTGTCGGAATTTCCGGTTCTCGTCGGACTGTCGCGCAAGTCGACGCTCGGCAAGATCACCGGCCGGCCGGTCGACGAGCGCCTGGCCGGCAGCCTCGCGATGGCTTTGCTCGCGCTGCAGGGCGGCGCGACAATACTGCGGGTCCACGATGTGAAAGAGACGCGCGACGTGATCGCGGTCTGGCAGGCTTACAACGGATGAGAAAGCACTTCGGCACCGACGGCGTACGCGGCACGGTGGGGCAGAGCCCCATGACGCCCGATTTCGTGCTGCGCCTCGGCTATGCCGCCGGCAAGGTGTTGTCCGGGCAGGGCGCCCATCCCGCGGTGCTCATCGGGAAGGACACGCGCATCTCCGGCTACATGATCGAGGCGGCGTTGGAAGCCGGCTTCTCCGCCGCCGGCATCGACGTGCACATGTGCGGGCCGATGCCGACGCCGGCAGTGGCGTACCTCACTCGCGCGCTGCGGCTCACTGCGGGCGTGGTGATCAGCGCCTCGCACAACCCGTATCCCGACAACGGCATCAAGTTCTTCTCGGGCGACGGCTTCAAGCTGCCCGACGACACCGAAGCGCGCATCGAGGCCGAGATGGAGCGGCCGATGGGCTGCAACGAGGCGGCGAAGCTCGGCAAGGTCTGGCGCGTCGACGACGCGCCCGGCCGCTACATCGAATTCTGCAAGTCGACTTTTCCCTCGCAGCTCGACCTCAAGGGACTGAAGATCGTGGTCGACTGCGCGCACGGCGCCGCGTACCACATCGCGCCGCACGTGTTCCACGAGCTCGGCGCCGACGTGGTCTCCACCGGCGCGACACCCGACGGCTTCAACATCAATGAAAAGGTCGGCGCCACGGCGCCGAAGCACCTCACGGTCGAGGTTCAGAACCAGAAAGCGGACCTCGGCATCGCGCTCGACGGCGATGCCGACCGGGTGCTGATCATCGACGGCGCGGGCCGCAGCTACGACGGCGACCAGCTGCTGTTCGCGATCGCCAAGCATCGCCACGGCAAGCAGAAGGTCGCCGGCGTGGCGGGTACGCTGATGACCAATTTCGCCTTCGAGAAGGCGATGGCGCGGCTCGGCATCGCCTTCGGCCGCGCCAAGGTCGGCGACCGCTACGTGCTTGAGCTGATGCGCGAGAAAGGCTGGCAGCTGGGCGGCGAGAATTCCGGCCACCTCATCTGCCTCGACAAGCACACCACCGGCGACGGCATCGTCTCCGCGCTCCAGGTGCTCGAGGCGATGCGCGCTTCCGGCGCCTCGCTCGCCGACCTCACCGCGGAGCTCGTGATGTATCCGCAAGTGCTGCTCAACGTGGCGGTCCCCCGCGACTTCGATTGGAAGGCTCACCAGTCGATCAAGCAGGCGCAGAAGGCGGCCGAGCAGTCGCTGAACGGGAAGGGCCGCGTGCTGCTGCGGCCGTCCGGCACGGAGCCGGTGCTTCGCGTGATGGTGGAGGGCGAGCCGCGCGACGTGATCGAGTCCGCGGCGAAAAGCATCGCCGATGCCGTGAAGCAAGCGGCGCGCTGAGCAAACCCGCCTACGTCGTCGTCGTTCTCGGCCTCGCGCAGACGCTTGCGTGGGGTTCGACCTACTACCTCCCGGCAATCCTCGCCAACTCGATCGCCGCCGAGCTCGGCATCGCGACCGCGTGGGTGTTCACCGCATTCTCCGTCGGCCTGCTGCTCTCGGCGCTGTTCGGGCCGGCGGCGGGGCGCCTGATCGACCTGCACGGCGGGCGCCGGGTGCTGCCGGTCTCCAACCTGGTCTTCGCCGCCGGCCTCGCGTTACTCGGTTTGTCTTCAGGAGTCGTCACTCTGTTCGCGGCGTGGCTTGTGATCGGCCTCGGCATGAGCGCCGGACTGTACGAGGCGGCGTTCTCGACGCTCGCTGGCATCTACGGCACGGAAGCGCGCCGCCCGATCACCGGCATCACCCTGATCGCCGGATTCGCCAGCACCGTGTGCTGGCCGATTTCCGCCTACATGGACGTCACAATCGGCTGGCGCGCGGCGTGCTACGTGTGGGCGGCGGCGCACCTGATCCTGGGCCTGCCGATCAATCTGCTGCTGCCGCGGCCGCGGCGCGTGGAGAAGACCGAGCAGCCGCGCGTCGAAGGGGCCGCCCGGCAAGGGCGCCTGCTCGTCATGGCAGCCTTGTCCTTTGTTTTTGCCGCGACGTGGTTCTGCAGCACGTCGATGGCCGCGCACCTGCCGCGCGTGCTGCAGGAATCCGGCGCGAGCCTCGCCGCCGCGGTGGCGGCCGCCGCCCTGGTCGGCCCGGCGCAGGTCGGGGCGCGCGTGCTCGAGTTCTGGCTGATGCGCCACATGCACCCGATCGTTTCCGCGCGTGTCGCGAGCCTCGCGCACCCGGTTGGCGCGGCGGGCCTGATCGCCGTGGGCTCGCCAGCGGCAAGCGCATTCGCGGTGGTACACGGCGCCGGAAATGGCGTGATGACGATCTCGATCGGTACGCTGCCGCTCGCGCTGTTCGGCCCCGCCGGGTACGGCTTGCGGCAGGGGCTGCTCATGGCGCCTGCGCGGTTCTTCTCTGCTACCGCGCCGTTTCTTTTCGACCTGCTCCTGGCCCGCTTCGGCACCGCCTCGCTCGTTTTCACAGGAGCATTAGGGGTCGCCGCCTTTACCGTCCTCGCCTTCATCCCGGCCCGAAGATCCCCTTGACAACATCCGACGTCATTTCCATAATTCTAGAAATATGGAAACGACGCACGCAGTGCAAGCCCTCTCCGCGCTGGCGCAGGAATCCCGTCTGGCGATCTTCCGGCTGCTGGTGCAGGCAGGGCCCGACGGCCTTGCGGCCGGCGCGATCGGCGACAAGCTCGAGCTGCCGCCGGCCACGCTGTCCTTCCATCTCGCCGGCCTGACCCGTGCCGGGCTGGCGCAAAGCCGCCAGGAGGGCCGCTTCGTGATCTACAGCGCCAGCTTCGAGAACATGAACGCGCTGGTCGCATTCCTCACCGAAAACTGCTGCGGTGGCGCGACGTGCGCGCCGGCCGCCTGTCAACCCCAAGCCACGAAAGGAAACCAGAATGAAGCGCCTACACGTACACGTCGCCGTGCATGACCTGCAACAGAGCATCCGCTTCTACTCGGCGCTGTTCGGCGCCGAGCCCGCGGTGAAGAAAGACGATTACGCGAAGTGGATGCTGGACGACCCACGGGTGAATTTCGCGATTTCCAACCGATCGAGCAAGGCGGGCATCGACCATTTGGGCATCCAGGCCGAAGACAGCGAAGAGCTGGAGGATCTCGGCAGCCGACTCGCGCAGGCAGATGTCGCGATCACTGCGCAGAAGGGTGCCTCGTGCTGCTACGCGAAGAGCGACAAGTACTGGACCATCGATCCGCAAGGCATCGCTTGGGAGTCATTCCACACGCTGGACTCCGTGCCCATGTTTGGACAGGACACGCGCTCGCGCGCGTCCGAAGCGAAGAGCGCCGGCAAGGCCGCCTGCTGCGGCCCGGCGATGGCGAAGTGAAATCGTTGAGCGTTCTTTTCCTCTGCACCGGCAACTCGGCGAGGTCGATCCTCGCCGAGGTCTACTTGAATGCCGCGGGCAAGGGCCGATTCATGGGGTACAGCGCAGGCAGCCGGCCCGCGGGGAAGATCAATCCCTTCGCGCTCGAGCTGCTTGAGAAGAATCGGCTGCCGACGCAAGGCCTGCGCTCCAAGAACTGGGACGAGTTCGCGCGGAGCGATGCGCCGAGAATGGATTTTGTTTTCACCGTGTGCGACAACGCCGCGGGCGAGGTGTGCCCGGTGTGGCCAGGACAGCCGATCACCGCGCACTGGGGAGTGCCGGATCCGGCGGCAGTGCTCGGCTCCGATGCGGAGCGGCGCAAGGCATTTCTGAGGGCATTCACCGAACTCAGCACGCGCATCAACCTGCTTCTAGCGCTCCCCATCGACAAGCTGGACCGGCTCGCGATGAAGCGCAGGCTGGACGAGATCGGCAAGACCGGCAGCGAAACGCCGGCACGATGAAAGCGGTGCTGGCCGAGGCGATCGGCACTGCACTGCTACTGGCCGGCGTAGTTGGCTCGGGGATCATGGGTGAGCGGTTGGCGCAAGGAAATATCGCGATTGCGCTGCTTGCCAACTCGCTCGCCACGGGGTTCGTGCTCATCGCGCTCATTGCCGCCATTGCTCCGCGATCGGGCGCACATTTCAATCCAGTGGTCACCCTCGCGTTCGCGCTCCGCCGCGGATTCCCTTGGGGGCAAGTCACTCCCTATCTGATCGCTCAATTCATAGGAGGGCTGGTCGGAATGCTGTTGGCGCACGCGATGTTCGATCTGCCGCTACTGCAGTCATCGCCGACGATGCGCACCGGATCGGGTCAGTGGATCAGCGAGTGCGTAGCGACCTTCGGACTGGTTTTCGTGGTGCTGAGCTGTGGACGCGACCGGCCTTGGAGCTCGCCGGTCGCGGTCGGCGCGTACATCGCGGCCGCGTACTGGTTTACCGCGTCGACTTCTTTTGCGAATCCAGCGGTGACGCTCGCGCGTGGCTTCACCGCGACGTTCTCGGGGATCGAGCCTTCAGGTATTCCGGCGTTCGTGCTGGCGCAGCTCGCCGGTGCCGGTTTCGCTCTCTGGGCGGATCAGGCTTCCTCAACGCGGGGTTAGGTACCTCAGGAGTTCGCCCGATGGGCCTGCCGACCCCGGCGCGCTATGGTGCGAGCTCGGCTGTCGGGCAGCCCTTCGGAACGAGGCTTCAATCTATGAGGGCGCAGACCGAAAAACGAGGAACAACGCCACAGATTTTTCAAGCCTTGTTACGCGTCAGCTGCCTGAAAGTGTCTTCAGCGTCGCGGTCCGAGTTGCCGCGCCAGCCGACGATCTGGTCGGGGCGGATTAGGGCGAGATCGGCGCAATAGAAGTCCCTCGCCGCGGGTGCATCGACGACTTTCAGCTCGAGGCCCAGTCGCTTCGCGCAGTGCACAAAACCGTCGCCCTGGTTCGTCCCAAGCCTCAGCAGCGTCCACTCGAAGCCGAACAGGTCGTAAAGCGAGCGGCCGTCGGGCAGCCACAGGTGTGGCGGGCGGCCGCCGGGGCAGGCGGTCGGGACGTACTCGTTCGCTTTGTCCGGCGGGAGCGTGGTGCCGTCCGGAACGATGGCGGGCGAGCCGTCGTAGCGGCCGCCGAAGGTGACGCCGGGAATGTTGAATTCCGCGCGACCGTGCGCCGCGTAGTACTCGCCGGCGCGACGGCGCGCCGCCTCGCCCGCAGCCGAGTCTCCTTCGATCTCCGGTGGCGGCACGTAATTGCCGAGCGAATCGGCGAAGCCCTTGGCATAGGCGATATTGCGCTGCGCGAGCGGCAGGCGCTCGGCTTGGTAACTGTCCAATAGCTGCGTGGAAGCCTGCTTCTTCAGGACGGCAGCGAGCTTCCAGCCGAGGTTCACTGCATCCTCGATGGCCGTGTTGTAGCCGAGCCCGCCGGTGGGCGTGAAGAGGTGCGCCGCGTCGCCGCCGATGAAGATTCTGCCTTTCGAGAATTTTTCCGCGACCAGCGAATGACCCGCGGTCCACGGTGCGCGCGCGATTACTTCGACGCGCAGCGGCAGCCCGATCGTCTGCTGGACCATCGAGATGGCTTGCGACTCGGTGACCTTGGTCTCGTCTTCGGTGGGAGAAAGCTGAGTGTGGAAGGCGAATTCGCCCCTGCCGTCGACGGCGGGCATGAAGCAGCGTCGCTCGGAGTTGAAGGCGACGTTCATCCAGGCGGGCCGGTGCGGTACCTCGCGATAGAAATCCGGTATGCGCGCGTGCACCGCGTACATGCGCCCGCCGACGAAAGGGCGCGTCACGCCCGTTTCGCCCGTGTAGCGGATGCCGAGCGCCTGGCGGACGGCGCTGCGCGGGCCGTCGGCACCGACGAGGTACGACGCTCTTACGGTTTGCTTGTGGTGCTGGGATTCGACGTTTGCCTCGATATGCTCGGCGAATTCGCGAAACTGCGTCATCCGCCAGCCGTAGTTGACCGAAACGCCCGGCAGTGCCTCGGCGTGCCGGCGCAGCACCGGCTCGATGAATTTCTGGTTGCAGCGATGCGGCAGCTCCGCGGCGCTCCATGATCCCGTGAGCGAGGTGATGAGCTGCCGGGCGTCGCGCGAGGAGGGCAGCGAGAAGCGCGCGAGCTCGTGGCGCGCGAAGCGCGTGAAGTAGGCGATGTCGGTGGGGAAGTCGGGCGGCAGCCCGAGCGCGCGCACTTCGTCCGCGAAGCCGAGGCGGCGGTAATGCTCCATGGTGCGCGCCTGCGTGGCGTTCGCCGCCGCGTTCTGCGTGGTACCCGGGTTCTGGTCGACCAGCACCACGCCGATTCCGCGGCGCCCGAGCTCGTTGGCGAGCATCAGCCCGAAGGGGCCCCCACCGATGATCAGTACTTGCGTGACAGCCGGCGCCATGACGGGCGCCATTCTCGCAGGCTGGGGGAAGTCGTCCGATGGGGAAGCCGAACCCGGCGTGCTATCAGGGCTACGCTCGGCGATCTGGCAAGCCCCACGGAACGATGCTTCAGTATAGGCCGCGGCCGTGACAGGTCCGCGACTGCCGCTAGTCCCTCAGAAGTAGGGCGTCTTCGGGCGCATCGCGTCGCCGGCGCGGTAGCCTTCCTCGTAGCGCGCGAGATCCGGCTGGATGTTGCAGCGCGCCGCGTAGCTCTCGGCCTGCGACCCGGCGCCGAGGCGCCCGTGGCTCGCGCCGAGCTCGTACCAGTCCGCGCCGCATTGGGCCGCGCAGCCGGAGAGTGCCAGCGCCATCAGCAGAGCTGCTGTCCTCACATGTAAGCGAACAGCGACAGCGCCGCACTATTCCCGGGGACGCTAGACTTCGCACCCGGCAGAAAAGGGGATCGCCATTTCGACCGACCGCGCGCTAGCGCTCTACCGCACTATGGCGCGCATCCGCGCCTTCGAGAACGCCGCCGAGGAGGCCTCGCGCGGCAGCGTCGCCGCCTTCGGCGCAAGCCTCGCCCAGTCGAATATCCGCGGCCCGCTTCATCTCTCGACCGGTCAGGAGGCCGTCGCCGCCGGTGTTTGCATCAATCTGGAAAAGGACGATTACGTCACCTCGACCCACCGGGGTCACGGCCATACGCTCGCCAAGGGCGCCTCGATGGAGCGCACGATGGGCGAACTCTTCGGCCGCGCCACCGGCTTCAATCGCGGCAAGGGCGGCTCGATGCACATCGCCGACTTCTCGGTCGGCATGCTCGGCGCGAACGGCGTCGTGGCCGCAGGCATGCCGATCGCGGTTGGCGCGGCCCATGCGGTGAAGATCAAGAATGAGAAAAGGATCGTTGCCTGCTTCTTCGGCGACGGCGCGGTCAACCGCGGGCCGTTTCTCGAGGCGCTCAATTGGGCCGCGATCCACGCGCTGCCGGTGCTTTTTGTCTGCGAGGACAACCGCTGGTCCGCGACCACCGCGACCGACAGCATGACCGCCGGCGAGGGCGCCCTCGCGCGCGCCGCGGCGATCGGCGTACAAGGCTCCGAGGTCGACGGAAACGACGTTTTCGCGGTGGATGAGGCCGCGCGCGGACTGATTTCCGAAGTACGAAGCAAGGGTCCGAGATTCCTCCACGCCGTCACCTACCGCTTCAAGGGCCACGTCTCGGTCGACGCCGCGGGCTACCGCGACGGCGCCGAAGTGGCGCGCGCGCTGGAAAACGATCCACTCGCTCTCGCGAGAAAGAGAATCGGCGAGGCGGACGCCCGAAGGATCGAGCAGGAAGCAGACAAGGAAGTACGGCGCGCCGTACAGGCGGCTTCCGACGCGCCGTGGCCCGATGCGCGAGACGCCTACCGCGACGTGCAGGACACCGGGAGCGACCAATGGCGCTGATGACCTACGCGGAAGCCTCCTGGGCGAGCTTGCGAGCAAGCATGCTGGCAAGGCCCGAGGTCGTGGTCGTGGGCGAGGACGTCGGCCGCGGCGGCATCTTCCAGCAGTACAAGGGCCTGCAGCAGGAGTTCGGCGCGGCCCGCGTCGTCGACACGCCGATCTCGGAGGCCACCATCATGGGCGCGGCGGTCGGCATGGCGCTCGCGGGCCTGAGGCCGGTGGTCGAGATGCGCGTGGTCGACTTCGCGCTTTGCGCGATGGACGAGATCGTCAACCAGGCGGCCAAGGCGCGCTACATGTTCGGCGGGCAGGGGCGCGTGCCGCTCGTGGCGCGGCTGCCGATCGGCCTGTGGGCCGGCTCGGCGGCGCAGCACTCGCAGAACCTGGAAGCCTGGTTCGCGCACGTGCCGGGGCTGGTCGTCGTGACGCCGGCGACGCCGCAGGACAACTACTCGCTGCTGCGCGCAGCGATGGATTGCGGCGATCCGGTCATCTACATGGAGCACAAGGAGCTCTGGGGTCTGCAGGGCGAAGTGCAGGACGAAGCCGTGCCGCTTGGCCGCGCGCGGGTTGTCCGCGAAGGCAAGGACGTGACGCTCGTGACCTGGTCGCGGACCGTGCATACCGCGCTGGAAGTGAAAAGCTCCAAGTCCGTGGAGATCATCGACCTGCGCACGCTGTGGCCGTGGGATCGCGAAACCGTGTTCGCCTCGGTGGAGAAGACCGGAAGGCTGATTGTCGTTCACGAAGCGGTACAGGCGGCGGGCTTCGGTGCTGAGATCGCCGCCACCGTCGCCGAGGAGCTCGGCGTACCGGTGAAGCGGGTCGGCGCGCCGAGGATTCCGGTCGGCTACTCGAAGCCGCTCGAGAACGAGGCGCGGGTTACCGCGGAGCGGATCCTGCAATCACTCCAGTAGACCCGCCACGCGCGGCAGCCAGAGGATGATGCCGGGAAACGCGAGGCACAGGATGAGCCCGAGGATCTGGATCGCGACGAACGGCCACATGCCGCGGTAGACGTCGCTCATGGTGACGCCCGGGGGCACCGTGCCCTTGAGATAGAAGAGCGTGGCGCCGAACGGCGGGGTCATGAAGGAGGTCTGCAGGTTCACCGCCACGAGCGTGCCGAACCAGCACATGAAGAAGCCGGCGCTGCCCAGGTGCTCGGAGAAATCGAGCTTGGCGAGGATCGGCGTGAACACCGGCAGCACGATCAGGCAGATCTCGATCCACTCGAACGGAAAGCCGAGCAGGAAGATCAGCAGCATCACGAAACCGAGGATCTCCCACTTGGTATCGATGCCGAACCTGGCGAGGGTGGCGATCATCAGGTCGTCGCCGCCGAGCGCGCGGAAAACGTAGGAGAAGCCGGTCGCGCCGAGGAACAGCATGAATACCAGCGCGTTCGCCTTGCACGCGTCGCGGATCGCGTCCTTCAGCATCGGCAGGTTCACGCGCTTGTTGAGCCACGCGATGAGCAGCGACCCCAGCACGCCGATCCCCGAGCTCTCGGTGGCGGTTGCCCAGCCGGCGAAGATCGAGCCCAGCACGATCACCATCAGGAAGGTCATCGGCGCGAGGCCGTGCCACATCTCCTTCCAGAACTCCGCCCGCGTCTGCGGGCCGTATCCCTCCGGGATCTTCGGCGCCCAGCCGGGCTTGATGATCGCGATCGCGAGGATGTACACAAGGTAGAGGCCAGAGAGCAGGAAGCCGGGCATCACCGCGGCGGCGAAGAGCGCTCCCGCCGACATGGAAAGCATTTCGGCCATCACCACGAGCATGATGGCGGGCGGGATAAGGATGCCGAGCGTGCCGGCCGAGGCCACCGTCCCGAGCGCGAGCTCCTTGTTGTAGCCCGCCGCCAGGAGCTGGGGCAGGGCGATCACCGAGAGAAGGATGACCGCCGCGCCCACGACGCCGATCGGCGCGGCGAGGATTGTGCCCATCAGCATGACCGCGACGGCGAGCCCGCCGGGCACGCGCTTGAGCAGGATCTCGGTCGCGCCCAGCATGTCCTTCGCCGAGCCGCTCCGCTGCAGGATCGAGCCCATGAAAATAAACATCGGGATCGACACCAGCACCGGGTCTGCGGCGACCCCGCCCCACATGCGCAGGATGATGTTGGACATGCCGATGAACGGGAACACGTCCAGCGACCAGCCGATCACCGCGAATACGAGCGCGGTGCCGCCGAGCACGAACGCGACCGGGTAGCCGGAGAAGATGACGAAGAACATCACGACGAACATGACCAGCGCCAGGTTGTCGGCGAGCCAATTCATCTAGACGGTGGAGACCGAGGCCCCGATCTTCAGCTCCACTTCTTCCCCGCTGCGCTTCCCGAACAAGAAAGCAATCAAACGCAGCAGCACGCTGACGATCCCGAGCAGCAGCAGCCAGAACCCGGCGTACATGATCCCCTTGATGATCCAGCGCCACTCCAGGCCGAGCGCCGAGTCGGAGCGTTCGTTGAACACCCAGGCGGTCTTGACGAAGTCCCAGCCGTACCAGAGGAGGACCAGAGTGTAGGGCAGGGCGAAGATGAGGCAGCCGACGAGCTCGATCCACGCCTTGGACCGAAAGCGCAGCTTCTCCGTGTACGAGTCGACGCGCGGATGGGCGTTGACGCAGTAGTTGAACCCCATCCAGAGCGAGAAGATGGTGGTGTGCAGGTGCCACTCCATCTCCTGGAACTTGGTGTAGGGGAAGCCGATGACGCCGAACTTGCGCATCGTCACGTCGATGCAGGTGACCGCCATCAGGACGATGAGCAGCCACCCGGCCGCATCGGCGACGCGCTCCAGGAACCGGTAGAGCGCGTTCGCCGTTTTCAGCAGCACAAACTATTTCACGTAGCCGTGGTCACGCCAGATCGCGTAGTCGGCGCGGAATTTCGAGTACGACTCGAACACGCGCTTGAACTGCGGGTTCTTGGCCGATTCCTCGGCGATCACCTCGTTCCAGGCCTTCTCGATCGCGGCCATGATCTCGGGCGACCACTTCTTGATCTGCACGCCGTTCTTGTCGCGCATCTCCGTCATCGCCTTGAACTGGGTGGCTTCGCCCTCGGCGATCACGTCCTTGGTCAGGTCGCCGCATGCGATCTCGATCATCGCCTTGTGCTGGTCGGAGAGCGACTTCCACTTGTTCGCGTTGATGTAGAACTCGAGGAACGTGGCCTGCTGGTGCCAGCCGGGGAAGTAGTAGAACTTGGCGACCTGGTGGAAGCCGAGCTTCTGGTCCATCACCGGCAGCGAGAACTCCGTGGCGTCGATCGTGCCGAGCTGCAGCGCCTGGAAGATGTCGCCCGGGGCGAGGAGCTGGGTCGCGACGCCGAGCTTGTTCATGGCGCGCGCGCCCAGGCCGAAGAAGCGCATCTTGAGGCCCTTCAGGTCGTCCACGGACTTGATTTCGCGCCGGAACCAGCCCGAGGCCTCGGGCGGGATGATCGCGCAGGGGATGTTGTGGACGCCGTGCTTGCCGAACATCTCGCGCGAAAGCTGCAGCCCGCCGCCGTGGTGGATCCAGGCGAGGTATTCCGGGATACCCGGGCCGAACGGCACCGCGGCGAACATGTTGAACGCGGTGTCGGTGCTCGCGAAGAAGCCGGCGTTCGACCACGCGGCGTCGACCGAGCCCTGGCCGGTGGCCTGGATCGCCTGCAGCGCCGGCACCAGCGCGCCGGGCTCGTTCACGCGCAGCTCGAGCGTGCCGGCGGAAAGACGATTGAGCTTGGTGGCGAGCTTGCCGGGCGCCTCGCCGATCAGCGTGAGGTTGTTGGGAAACGCGTTCGCCAGGTTGATGCGGACCTTCTGCTGCGCTTGCGCCGCTGCCGACAGCGCGAATGCGCTGCACGCCGCCGCGGCGATGAGAATTTTCCTCATGACTCCCCCTCTGGTGAGACTGCGCTGGGAATATTACGGTAAAATTCATGGGCATGGCGCGCAGTCGGCTGGTTGCCGGCAACTGGAAAATGCATGGCAGCCGGGCTTCGATCGCGGCGCTCCTGGATGCGCTCGTCAAGGAGATCCCCAGACAAGGCTGCGCGGTGTGCGCGCCGTCTCCGTATCTCGCGCAGGTGGCCGAGCGGCTGCGCGGCACGCCGATCGCGTGGGGCGCGCAGAACGTGAGCGAGCACGCGCAAGGCGCTTATACGGGAGAGGTTTCGGCGGCGATGCTCGCGGAGTTCGGCTGCCGCTACGTGATCGTGGGGCACTCGGAGCGCCGGCAGCTCTACCGCGAGACCGATGCGCAGGCGGCGGCCAAGTTCGCCGCGGTGCGCGCCGCGGGCATGACGCCGATCCTGTGCGTGGGCGAGACGCTGGAAGAGCGCGACGCCGGCAAGACCGAACAGGTCGTGGCGCGGCAGCTGGCGGCGGTGGATTTCAAGGACGGGGTGCTCGCCTACGAGCCGGTGTGGGCAATCGGCACCGGGCGCAACGCGACGCCCGAGCAGGCGCAAGCCGTGCACGCTTTCCTGAGGAAGAAAATTCCTCCTGAAACCGCGATCCTGTACGGCGGCAGCGTGAAGCCGCAGAACGCAGCGGCGATTTTCGCGATGCCGGACGTCGACGGCGGACTGATCGGCGGCGCATCGCTGGTAGCGAAGGATTTTCTGGACATCGTGAGGGCGGCGAAGACATGAGTGGCTTGTGGCTCAACATCCTGATCGTGGTGCACGTGGTGGTCGCGCTGGCGATCATCGGGCTGGTGCTGCTCCAGCACGGCAAGGGCGCCGACATGGGCTCCGGATTCGGCGGCGGCGCTTCCGGCAGCCTGTTCGGCGCCACCGGTTCCGCGAACTTCCTCTCGCGCACCACCGCGGTCCTCGCCACCATCTTCTTCCTGCTCAGCCTCGCGCTCGCGTACGTGGCGACGAAAAAGCCGGTCGAGGGCGGCGGCGGCGTGATGGACGCGGTAAAGTCCCGGCCCGCAGTAGAGGAAAAGAAACCAGCGGCGGAAGAATCAAAACCGAAGCCGCCGGCGCCGCAGGGTAAAGAGGTACCGCAATGAATTTTTGGGGGATAATCAGGGGTTAAGCTGCCCACGTGGTGAAATTGGTAGACACGCTAGCTTGAGGGGCTAGTGGCCTAAAAAGCCGTAGCAGTTCGAGTCTGCTCGTGGGCACCAGACTATGCTCGCAGAATACTTTCCGATTCTGCTCTTCATCGTCGTAGGCCTCGCCGTCGGCGTGGCGCCGCTCGTGCTCGGCAGGCTGCTCGGTCCGAACCGCCCGGATCCGGAGAAGCTCTCGCCCTACGAGTGCGGCTTCGAGGCGTTCGAGGACGCGCGCATGAAGTTCGACGTGCGCTACTACCTGGTCGCGATCCTGTTCATCCTGTTCGACCTCGAGATCGCGTTCCTCTTTCCGTGGGCGGCGGTGATCAACGACATCGGCTTCGCCGGCTTCCTGGCGATGATGATCTTCCTGGCGATCCTCACCGTCGGGTTCGTGTACGAGTGGATGAAGGGCGCGCTGGAATGGGAATAGAAGGCGTACTGCAGCAGGGCTTCGTCACCACCACGGTTGACAAGGTCGTCAACTGGACGCGCACCGGGTCGCTGTGGCCGATGACCTTCGGGCTCGCGTGCTGCGCGGTCGAGATGATGCACGCCGGCGCGGCGCGCTACGACCTCGACCGCTTCGGCATCGTGTTCCGCCCGAGCCCGCGCCAGTCCGACGTGATGATCGTCGCCGGCACGCTGTGCAACAAGATGGCGCCCGCGCTGCGCAAGGTCTACGACCAGATGGCCGAGCCGCGCTGGGTGATCTCGATGGGCTCGTGCGCCAACGGCGGCGGCTACTACCATTACTCCTATTCCGTGGTGCGCGGCTGCGACCGCATCGTCCCGGTCGACGTCTACGTGCCGGGCTGCCCGCCGACCGCCGAGGCGTTGCTCTACGGCATCGTCCAGCTGCAGAACAAGATCAAGCGAACCAACACAATCGCGCGGTAGCGCATTTATTCCGAGATGACCCCGAGGCTGCAAAGACTGTTCGACGTCCTGGGCCGGGAAAGCCTGCTGCCGCGGGAGCGGCTCGGCGAGCTCACCATCCAGGTGCCGATCGCCGACTACCGGTCGACCTGCGCGAAGCTGAAGGGCCACCCCGAGCTGCGCTTCGAGCAGCTGATCGATCTGTGCGGGGTGGACTACGGCGCCTACGCCGATCAGCCGCGCGAGGGGCCGCGCTTTGCCGTCGTCGTCCATCTGTTGTCGGTGGCGAACAACTGGCGGGTGCGCATCCGGACTTTTTGCCGCGACGACGATTTCCCGGTCGCCGCCTCGCTGGTCGAGGTGTGGCCGGTGGCGAACTGGTTCGAACGCGAGGCGTTCGACCTGTTCGGCATCATGTTCGAGGGCCATCCCGACCTGCGCCGCATCCTCACCGACTACGGCTTCGTCGGCCATCCGTTCCGCAAGGACTTCCCGCTCTCCGGGCACGTCGAGATGCGCTACGACCCGGAGCAGAAGCGCGTGGTCTACCAGCCGGTCACGATCGACCCGCGCGAGGTCACCCCGCGCATCGTGCGGGAAAAGCACTACGCGGAAGAGAAGAAATGAAAGCTCTCTGACCGATGGCTGAGATCCGCAACTACACGCTGAACTTCGGCCCGCAGCACCCGGCGGCGCACGGCGTGCTGCGCCTGGTGCTCGAGCTGGACGGCGAGGTGATCCAGCGCGCCGATCCGCATATCGGCCTGCTGCACCGGGCCACGGAAAAGCTCGCCGAGCACAAGACCTTCATCCAGTCGGTGCCGTACATGGACCGGCTCGACTACGTGTCGATGATGTGCAACGAGCACGCCTACGTGGCTGCGATCGAGAAGCTGCTCGGCGTCGAGGTGCCGGTGCGCGCTCAGTACATCCGCGTGCTGTTCGACGAGGTCACGCGCATCCTGAACCACCTGCTGTGGCTCGGCGCGCACGGCCTCGACATCGGCGCGATGACCGTCTTCCTCTACTGCTTCCGTGAGCGCGAGGACCTGATGGACGCCTACGAGGCGGTGTCCGGGGCGCGCATGCACGCGGCGTACTACCGGCCGGGCGGGGTCTATCGCGACCTGCCCGACAGCATGCCGCAGTACCAGGCTTCGAAGATTCACAACGAGAAGGCGGTCGGCCGGATGAATGAAAACCGGCGCGGCTCGCTGCTCGATTTTCTCGACGACTTCAGCCAGCGCTTCCCGAAGTGCGTCGACGACTACGAGACGCTGCTCACCGAGAACCGCATCTGGAAACAGCGCACCGTCGGCATCGGCGTGGTCAGCCCGGAACGGGCCTTGGCGCTCGGTTTCACCGGCCCCATGCTGCGCGGCTCGGGCATCGCCTGGGACCTGCGCAGGAAGCAGCCCTACGAGGTCTACGACAAGGTCGAGTTCGACATCCCGATCGGCAAGAACGGCGACTGCTACGACCGCTACCTGGTGCGGGTCGAGGAGATGCGCCAGTCGAACCGCATCGTCCGGCAGTGCATCGACTGGCTGCGCAAGAACCCCGGGCCGGTTATGACCGACAACCACAAGATCGCGCCGCCCTCGCGCGGCGAGATGAAGCTCAACATGGAAGAGCTGATCCACCACTTCAAGCTCTTCACCGAGGGCATGCACGTCCCGGAAGGCGAGGCCTACGCCGCGGTCGAGGCGCCCAAGGGCGAGTTCGGCATCTACCTCGTGTCCGACGGCGCGAACAAGCCCTACCGGCTCAAGATCCGCGCGCCCGGCTTCGCGCACCTCGCCGCGCTCGACGAGATGGCGCGCGGCCACATGATCGCCGACGCGGTGGCGATCATCGGCACCCAGGATATCGTGTTTGGCGAGGTCGACCGCTGATGCTGACGACCGATTCCCTCCAGAAGATCGACCGCGAGATCGCGAAGTATCCGCGGGACCAGAAGCAGTCCGCGGTGATGAGCGCGCTCATCATCGCGCAGGACGAGAAGGGCTGGCTCTCGACCGAGATCATGGACTACGTCGCCAAGTATCTCGACATGGCGCCGGTCCAGGTCTACGAGGTCGCCACCTTCTACAGCATGTACAACCTGAAGCCGACCGGGCGCTACAAGCTCACGCTGTGCACGTGCTTGCCGTGCGGCCTGCAGGGCGCGCTCGCCGCCGGCGACCACCTGCGCGAGAAACTCGGCATCGACTTCAACCAGACCACGGGCGACGGGCGCTTTACCCTCAAGGAGGGCGAGTGCATGGGGGCGTGCGCCATGGCGCCGGTGCTGCTCGTGAACAACAAGAAGATGCTGGACTACATGACCAACGAAAAGCTGGACCGCCTGATCGAGGATCTGAAGTGATGCTGGATTACGGACCCGACGCGATTCTCATGAAGGGCCTGGACGGCCGCAACTGGCACCTCAAGGACTACGAGGCGCGCGATGGCTACGCGGCGCTGAAAAAGATTCTCGAGCAAAAGATGAAGCCCGAAGATCTCATCGCCGACCTCAAGAAATCGGGCCTGCGCGGCCGGGGCGGCGCTGGCTTCCCGACCGGGCTCAAGTGGTCGTTCATGCCGCGCCAGTTTCCCGGCGCGAAGTACGTGGTGTGCAACTCCGACGAGGGCGAGCCGGGCACGTGCAAGGACCGTGACCTGCTGCGCTACAACCCGCACTCGGTGATCGAGGGCATGGTGATCGCAGGCTACGCCATGGCGGCGACCGCGGGCTACAACTACATCCACGGCGAGGTCTGGGAGGTCTACGAGCTGTTCGAGGAGGCGCTGAAGGAGGCGTACGCCGCGGGGTACGTGGGCAAGAGCATTCTGGGTTCCGATTTTTCATTTGAAATGCATGCCGTTCCCGGCTACGGGGCGTACATCTGCGGCGAGGAGACCGCGCTGCTCGAGTCGCTCGAGGGCAAGAAGGGCATGCCGCGCTTTAAGCCGCCGTTCCCGGCGAGCTACGGCCTCTACGGCAAGCCGACCACCATCAACAACACCGAGACCTTCGCCGCGGTCCCCTGGATCGTGAGGAATGGCGGCGAAGCATTCCTCGCCCTCGGCAGGCCGAACAACGGCGGCACCAAGATTTTCTCGGTGACCGGCCACGTCGCGCGCCCGGGCAACTACGAAGTGAAGCTCGGCACGCCGTTCGCCAAGCTGCTCGAGATGGCGGGCGGGATGCGCGGCGGTCGCAAGCTGAAGGGCGTGATTCCGGGCGGCTCCTCGATGCCCGTCCTGCCGGCCGAGATCATGATGAAGACCGACATGGACTACGACTCGATCGCCAAGGCCGGCTCGATGCTCGGCTCGGGCGCGGTGATCGTGATGGACGAGACCACCTGCATGGTGCGCGCGCTCGAGCGGCTGTCGTACTTCTACTTCGAGGAGTCGTGCGGCCAGTGCACGCCGTGCCGCGAGGGCACGGGCTGGCTCTACCGGGTGGTGAACCGCATCGAGACCGGCCGCGGTCGCATGGAAGACCTGGACCTGCTCAACAACGTGTCGGACAACATCGCCGGGCGCACGATCTGCGCGCTCGGGGACGCGGCGGCGCTGCCGGTGAAGAGCTTCATCAAGTATTTCCGCGACGAATTCGTGCATCACATTCAGCACAAGCAGTGCCTCCCCGGGACGGTCGAGCCCAAGTGGGGACGCGCCGGCGCGGGACATGGGCCGCACGTCGTGCGCAACATGGCCGAGGCGGCATAGGAAACGCCACGATGCTGAAAGTTATCGTCGACGGCACGGAGGTACAGGTTCCACACGGCGCGACCGTGATGGATGCCACCAACAAGCTCGGCGTCTACGTGCCGCACTTCTGCTATCACAAGAAGCTCTCGATCGCCGCCAACTGCCGCATGTGCCTGGTGGAGGTCGAGAAGGCGCCCAAGCCGCTGCCCGCGTGCGCCACGCCGGTCACCGACGGCATGAAGGTCTGGACGCACTCCAAGGTGGCGAAGGAAGCGCAGAACGGGGTGATGGAGTTCCTGCTCATCAACCACCCGCTCGACTGCCCGATCTGCGACCAGGGCGGCGAATGCCAGCTGCAGGACCTCGCCGTGGGCTACGGCGGGAGCAACTCGCGCTACACCGAGGAAAAGAGAGTCGTCCTGCGAAAAGAGCTCGGTCCGCTGGTGGCGGCCGAGGAGATGAGCCGCTGCATCCAGTGCACGCGCTGCGTGCGCTTCGGCCAGGAGATCGGCGGCATCATGGAGCTCGGCCTCGCCGGACGCGGCGAGAACGCCGAGATCGTCTCGTTCGTCGGCCGCGCGGTCGAGTCGGAGCTCTCGGGCAACATGATCGACCTCTGCCCGGTGGGCGCGCTCACCTCGGAGCCCTTCCGCTACAAGGCGCGCACCTGGGAGCTCACGCGCCGGCGCTCGATCTCGCCGCACGACGGCCTCGGCTCGAACCTCGTGGTGCAGGTGAAGCAGAACACGGTGATGCGCGTCCTGCCGCTCGAGAACGACGCGATCAACGAGTGCTGGCTGTCCGACAAGGACCGCTTCTCCTACGACGGCCTCAATTCGCCCGACCGCCTGCAGCGCCCGATGGCGAAGCGCGACGGCGCGTGGCACGACCTCGGCTGGGAACAGGCGTTCGACCTCCTGGTGCCGCGGCTGCGCCACGGCTTCGGCGTGCTCGCCTCGCCGCATTCGACCGTGGAAGAGCTGTTCCTGGTCTCGAAGCTGGGTCCCGCCGACTTCCGGCTGCGCCACAGCGACTTCTCCGCCGACGGCAAGCGCTCCGGCATTCCCTGGCTCGGGATGCCGATCGCCGAGCTGCAGAACCTCGACCGCGTGCTCGTGGTCGGCTCGTTCCTGCGCAAGGACCATCCGCTCATCGCGCACCGCCTGCGCCAGGCCGCGAAGCGCGGCGCGCAGATCCACGTGCTGCACTCGGTGGACGACGACTGGCTGATGCCGATCGCCGGCAAGAAGATCGTTGCGCCCTCGGAAATTGCGGGTGCTGTCGGCTCATTCTCTGAAATTTTGAGGGGTGGGGAAAACGCCGCGGTCCTGCTCGGTAATTTCGCCCAGCAGCATCCGCAGGCCGCGGCGATCCACGCCGCCGCCCAGGCGCTCGGCGTCCGGGTCGGCTTCCTCGGCGAGGCGGCGAACTCGGTCGGCGGATACCTGGCGGGCCTTCCGGCCGGCGGAAACGTCAACGAGGTCCTCAAGCAGCGAAACCTGGTGCTGCTCAACGTCGAGCCGGAGCTCGACTGCGCCGACCCGGTGGCTGCGCGCAAGGCGCTCGACGCGGCCGATTTCGTCGTCAGCCTGACGCCGTACAAGACCGGCCTCGACTACGCCGACGTGCTGCTGCCGATCGCGGCGTTCACCGAGACCTCGGGCACGTTCGTCAATACCGAAGGCCGCGTCCAGAGCTTTTCCGCCAACGTGCATTCGCTGGGCGACGCGCGCCCCGCCTGGAAGGTGCTGCGCGTGCTGGGCAGCCTGCTCGGCCGGCAGGGCTTCGAGTTCGACACCGTCGAGCAGGTGCGGGCCGCCTGCCTGGACGGGCGCGACGTTTCCCAGTTGCTTTCGAACGAGATTCGCGGCAGCGGTCCTGCCGGCCAGAAACCTCAAGGTATCCAACGAATCGCGGACGTGCCGATCTACTTCGCCGACCCGCTGGTGCGGCGCTCGCCGCCGCTGCAGAAGACGCGCGACGCGCGGCCGCCGCGGGCGTGGATGAACTCGAGGCTGCTCGCGAAGCTCGGCGTCGCGGCGGGCCAGCCGGTGCGCGTGAATTCGAGCGTGAAGCTGATGGCCGCGCTCGACGACAAGCTGCCCGACGATTGCGTGCGCATCGCTGCCGCCCATCCGACCACGGCGGCCGTGGGTCCGATGTTCGGCGCCGTGACGCTCGCGAGAGTCGCCGTGGAGGCCGCGGCCTAGATGGAGTGGCTTGCCGAAAAGTCGACGAGCTGGTTCGGCCCGGTCTGGGGCCCGGCGTTCTACGAGACCGGCACCAGCCTGGCCGCCATCGTCGCCATCGTGGTGCCGCTGCTGCTCGCGGTCGCGTACCTCACGCTCTGGGAGCGCAAGTTCATCGGCTGGGTGCAGATCCGCATCGGCCCGAACCGCGTGGGGCCGCTCGGCCTGCTGCAGCCGATCGCCGACGGCGTCAAGCTGCTCTTCAAGGAGATCATCCTCCCGGCGAACGCGAACAAGGGGCTGTACCTTCTCGCGCCGGTGATCATGATCATGCCGGCGCTCGCCGCCTGGGCGGTGATCCCGTTCGCGCCCGAGCTGGTGCTCGCCGACATCAACGCCGGACTGCTCTACATCATGGCGCTGTCGTCGATCGGCGTGTACGGCGTGATCGTCGCGGGCTGGGCGTCGAACTCGAAGTACGCGTTTCTCGGCGCCATGCGCTCGGCGGCGCAGATGGTCTCCTATGAGCTGGCGATGGGCTTCGCGCTGGTCGTGGTGCTGATGGTGTCGGGCAGCCTCAACCTCTCCGACATCGTCGACGGCCAGGCCGTCGGGTATTTCGCCGCCAAGGGGCTCACCTTCCTGTCCTGGAACTGGCTGCCGCTCCTGCCGATGCTGGTGGTCTACTTCGTGAGCGGCGTGGCCGAGACCAACCGCGCGCC
>DASRIR010000250.1:0-18167 GCA_035649875.1 Burkholderiales bacterium
TGCTGAGCCTGGTTATTTTTGTATTCATGCCTTCGCTCGTACTTCTGCTGCCTAACCTCTTCTTCGCCAAGTAACGGTGCTATGAAAATTGCGCTACTGGAGGCAAGTCACTGGCATATTCCGCTCTACCTGGATGCGCTGCAGGCGCCCGGCATAGAGGTCGTGGCGGTCTCGGATGCGGAGCATGTCAAAGGGGAACAGGTCGCAGCGCGGTTCGGCAGCACCCTCTACCGATCGAGCTACGAGCTGCTCGAGCGCGAGAAAGTGGACTTCGCGTTTACCTTCGGCCGGCACTCCGAAATGCCGGCGCTCGCCGAGGCCTTGATCCAGCGCGGGATCCCGTTCGCGCTCGAAAAGCCTTGCGGTGTGCGGATGGAGCAGATTACCCGGCTGCGGAAACTGGCCGAAGCAGCCAATCTCTATGTCGCCATTCCGTTCATCTTTCGCATCAGCGACCTGCTCGCCGCCGTGAAGGATGCGGAGGGACGCATCCCGTCGGACTTCAACTACATGTGCTTTCGTTTCATTGTCGGCCCGCCGTCCCGATACGAGGCGGCGGGCGCAGGCTGGGCGCTCGATCCCGCATTTGCAGGCGGCGGCTCGACCATCAATGTCGCGACGCATTTCATCGATTTCTTCAGATTGCTCACCGGCAAGGAGATCACGCGGGTCTCCGCCGTCATGCACTCCCGGACGCACCGCGGCCCGATCGAGGACTATTCGCTCGTGACGATGCAGACCGAAGATGGTGTCGTCGGCCTCGTGGAGACCGGATACAGCTTCCCCAGCACGCCCGACGAGCAGCGGGAATTCTCGTTTACCTTGGCCTCGAACCGGATGTACGCGAAATCCGGTCCTGACCGCATCGAGATTCGCGACCGGAACAATCTTCCCGCCGGGACGCGCAGCCTGCGTCTGCGGCTGGAAACCGATGTCTACTACCCGTTGTTCGTCCAGCAGGTGCTTTCCGAGTGCCGGTCGGGGGCCAGGCCGCTCGCGTCGCTGCGCGACGCGGAAGCGATGATGCAGGTGATGGACGCAGCCTACGCTTCCGCGCGGCAAAGCGGAGCGCCACAAACCTTGCGGCCGATTTCCAGGTGATCGGCGGCGAGGCGAGCTATGGAATCAACACCTATTCGTTCATTCATAAGCTGCGTGCCCGGGACTGCCTGGAGCAGCTCGCCGATTCGGGCTATCGCAGATTCGAGATCATGCTGGTTCCCGGCCATTTCTGGCCAAGCCTGGATGGCATTGCCGGGCGGCGCGAGATCGAATCTATGGTCGGCAGAAAGTCGCTTCAGATATTGACCCTGAATCAGCCCAACCTCGACGTTAATCTTTCCTCGCTGGTCCCCGAAATGCGCCGCCACTCCTGTGGAGTGATCGCTGCGGCGATCGAGCTCGCGGCGCAGTGGAACGCCAAAGGCGTGGTTGTCAATCCCGGAAAATTCAATCCGGTTTTTCCGGAACCGGCGGACACACTGACCGACTGCTTTCGCCGCTCGCTCGATGTTCTCGTTCCCATCGCGGAAAAGTCGTCGGTCGAGTTGATCGTCAAGAATCATCCCTTGAGCTATCGGTACCGCACGGACGATCTTCAACAGTTCTTCGATAGCTATGGATGGGACCACATCGGCATGGGCTACGACTTTGCGAATGGATACTTCGGCGGGGAGCCCGCCGAAGCCGTGCTGTCGATTCGCGACCATCTCCGGTTCATTTACCTTGGCGACACATCGCTCGATGCATTCCGGCACGCGCAAATCGGCACCGGCACGGTGGCGTTCGATGCGATCGCGGCGATGCTGCGCGCTGCAGATTTGTGTCCGCCAACGATCCTGGAAATCGTAGCCGATGATCCGCAACACGCAATCGCCGCCAGCGTCGCGCATCTCGATGGCGTGCGCTGGCCAGTCGCTGACAGGTGAAAGGAAGCCCATGAGCAATTCCCCGCGATACGCAGGTCCGCTGCCACTCGCCGAAGCGAAATCAAAGCTGCTTCTCACGCCCCTCGAAAGCGGCCGTTTCCACCGGGACGGCCCGCGCGCCAACGTCGAGTATCGCGATCTCGGACTCATGGAGGCATCGGGCGGGCGCATCGGCGCCAAGCACATTCGCGCCATCAAGCCTTTCGACAAGGAGACGGGCTGGCATTGGCACGACATGACCGCGCATTTCGTGTACGTGCTGAGAGGCTGGGTCAGATTTCGGTTCGACGGAATCACCGAAGAGGTGACCGTGAACGCCGGTTCGTGTCTAAGCCAGCCGGCCGGTGTGGCGCACAACGTCGTGGGCCAGTCCGACGACCTCGAGCTGATTGAAATCAACCTGCCGGCCGAATACGCGACCGTCGAATGCGCGCCTGACTCGCCTGGGCGCCGGGCTGGAAGCCATGGTGCACCAACCTAACCGCCGATCCAGTTCAGCCGCACCTGCCCGACAGCCATCGCCGCGAATCGTAGAGATGCCGCCATGGCAGGCACTTAGCACTGCTCCTCGACAGCGCCGCGCTCAATCGAACGCGACGGCAAGGCCTGTAATCCGGCTCCGAAAGCCTTTTAGGTAGACCTTCCTTACGAATTTAATGGCGGGTTTTGCGGCGGTTCGCCGTGGGGACGCCAAGCCTTCATAAACCTCGGTGTCGAAGAGAGGGCCGTGGGTAGTGGCCCCCTCGAATCGGAGCGTCCTACGGCCCTCTACGACGGCGGGAAACACACGTAGGGGCTCGGGCAAGAGCTTGCGGAGAGCTTGCCGCGCTACGGGCACATCACCTAGTAGCAAGTCTCTAAAGCGGGCCAGCCGTTCGCCGCACAGCTTGCGGAGTTTCCCGGGCCCCAGGTCGGGCATGGATTGCCCGAGCATTTCGCGCTCGCGGTCCAGTTCTCTAAGCCGCTCCTCCCGCCGCTTGATTTCCAACAAGATGGCTTGCGGCACTTCTCCGTCCGCAACCAGCCGCATGAATCGCTCCAGTTCCTTTCGGATCGTCCGGGCTTCGGCGTCAAGCTCCCGGGGTCTTTGCGGATTGCGCCGAAGCTCCTGCGTAACCCGTTTCGCCATTTGGTCCACCGTGTAAGCGATGGCTTCGGGCGTTAGAGCTTGTTGCTCGATAGCATCGATCACAGCGGCATCAAGCCACTGCATCCGTGCGCGGTGGCCGTTGTCGCAAACTGTGTCGCCTCGGGTGTGGTGGTAGCTGCAACCGTAGTAGTAGATGTTCTTCCGGCGTCCAGCCGAGCCTGTCTTGCCGCCAATAACTGTTATGGCCTTTCCGCATTCGCACCGCCCCATGCCCGTGCGGCGTCATCCCATAGCACTGCGCGGGCGCCGTTGAGGGTTGCCATCTCCAGAGCCGTCTCGGCGGGTACCAGCGCGGAGTCCATGCGGGCGTCCTTGAAGAGGCCGGCAGTAATTCCGCGAGGCGCGCGTGGTCGAACGTGCCGCTCGCCAGACCGGTGCCATAGTGCACCGCCGCGCCTTCGTACCAGGTTTGCGGTCGATCACGAGGGTGCGCGATCCAGGAGTTTTTTCGCTTGACGCCTGAACGACGCAAGCTGCGCCTTGTAACCGCTACGCCGCCTGCGCAATCGGTTCAAATGATTTTTCAGTGCGTTATTCAAATCAGCGAATTGCGCCTCTAAGCACTCGAGGCGCTGCCATAGCTGCAAGACCTGCTCTTCCTCACCCATGTTCCTGCCAGTGTAGGCAGGTCTCTGTCAACCGAAGGTGGTCATGATAATTCTTTGCCTTTTTAAGCTGTTTGCAGCGCCGATCTAAATGTTTGAAGGTAGTGCGGGCTCGTATATCTCCAGCCTTGCATGGGATCTGTTCGTTAGATACGGGCTCGATAGCCCGGCGCTTAGCGAGGCGCGCAACTGGTAGCCGCGTTGTAGCACTGGTGGTACACCTATCTACTGGACTGCTGCTCCTCCTGAACGACGTGGCCATCGAGATGATCAATGGCCCGACGTCGCGATCCAAGAATTACGTCGCGCGGTGAAGCTGCACGTCCGATCGCATCGCGCGCTTTGCGGCGACGTTCTGCATGCTGAATTGGTACCACTTTCAGGCGGCGTTCCTGGCCCTGCCAAGGTCTTTGCTGATCTAGTTGCTGCTCTCGCCTGAAGCGCTCAAAGGTTTTCCGGATATCCGTCGATATCGCCGGCCGGTACTGGAACGCTGGATCAAGAAGGCTCCTGGATGGCATGTGGGCTCCCCCCCGGGTGGCAACTATTCATGAGGATTCTTACTGAAAGTTAGCCCAAGAGCGCTCGCACTCATGATTTTTAACCTGCCTAGCTACAACCGGCTAGCGAGGCGCGCGGCTCGCCCCGCGGTGTGGGGATTCTGGCGATGGTGGCCGTCTTGCTTTGCGGCCTTTGCCATCTGGTATGCCTGCATACGGAAAGCTACCTCGCTTGAATCACCCTGCGGTTCAAATCCCAGGCGCGGCATTTTGGAAGTTTTGTGTACAGACGCGCCCCAGATAACGCAAACCACCGCGACTCGTATCTATCATCTTGGATTCCGGCAAGGCAGGGCGCAACTCGATAAAGTAAGGAATCCTTTAAGCATGCGTTTCTGCCCCCACCGGGGCGGGAGCGTAAAACTAGGGGGAGGGGCAGGGCTTCCGTTGATTGGCTCAGTGGGTGCTAATGGCGGGCAGGAAACGCGAAGGCTTGTCGGAACCCGACGCTCAGGCAGGGTTTAGTAGCGACAGCCTACCGTTCCCACCCACAGATGGACGGACGCAAAGGTTGTGCCTGTGCAGAGGGGGAAGGAACCTATGGATTGGCAGATGAGCGTGTATCGACCCGAGCCTCGGCGTCGCCGGCGGCGCTGCGCGTCGACGCCGAGCGCCGAGCCTGTGCGGCAAGCAGCTCGCGATCTCCTCGAGCAGCCGGGTCTGGCGGGCCATATGCAACTCGACGCGGTCGAGGGCGTCCTGCGCGTCTTCGGCGAGAAGTTCAGTACGGTTCATGCGGGCCATTGTTGGTCTTCAATATTTCCGTCGCGTGACAATCGGCACCGGCGCTACAGCGAGCGCAGGAAGTGGGCTTTGGAACCATTACGGAGTTATGCACGGCGTCGCTAACTGCGACGTTTCCGTCAAACGAAGCTGTAAATTACATCACGGTCTAGGGCTAACCACCGAACGGCGCAGTAAGAAAGCTTGCTCAATTGTTGAGCGAAGTGTTTGTAGGCACGGTATTCCAGCTACAGGCGCGACCGGCGCACGAGATATCCACAATGTTATCCACCATTCTTGTGCATATCTCTTTTGAGTTTTCCGCCAGCGAACACGAACCCATCGGCCGGATGTCTCTCACCGTTTGGAGCGCTGGATGCGGGGCTCTAACGCGGTGACCGTTCTAAACGCCTGCATTGCAGCCTGTCCGCAGTAAAAGGGCGTTGGCGCGCCGTACCTGGTAGGCACGGCCCGCCGTGGCTTTTCTTAAAACCGAGGATCAACCTCCTTTCGCGACGCGCCACACCGACGACCTGTGGTTCGCCGGTTCCGCTGGGTCGGCCCGCCATAGCGGCGGCTCAACGCGTATGCGTCACAGGGACGGAGAGGCGTCCTTCCCGAGTTAAGCGCACCCAGTCGCCAACCTTAAATCGATCGCCGGTCTCCTCAATCTCCTGCGTGGTTCCATCGAGCATCTTCAGTCGATACTTCGTCCTCGGGCCGGTCGTACCGCCTGATGACGCCGAGGGCGGGGAAGGAGTTTGCACCGAAGCGGATTCAACGACCGCTAGTCCTGGACGATAGGTCTTTGACGCTGTCTTTGCTCGCGAACGTGTTGGCTCGGGCGCCGACTTAGCTGACGATGCACGGGGCGTCTGTTCCGGCGCCGGCTTGGCATCGCGTGGAGCAGGCGTGGTCGGGGGTGCGCTAAGGATGGGCGGTGTTGCTACTGCGGCGGACTTCATCACGCGTCCGTCGGATGTGATTTCGACCAGATCGCCCGCCTGGAAAGCGGCGCTGTCCTGAGTGATCTTCTGCGTGGAGTCGTCAGCCATTTTCAGTGTAAGTTGGTAGCCGTCAACCCAACGCGGACGAAACAGGCTTTCCACCAGCAACTGATAGCTGCTTCCAGCCACCTCTGTACCGGCGACCGGGTTGGATTTTGGGAGAGCAACGCGCGCCCGTTGCACAGCTTGTACCATGCCGGTCCCCGAGCGGTAGGCCAGCGTGTCATCGGGTGGCAAGACGGTGCAGCTTGCAACCATCGCCAGCGCCAGTAGGGCAATCAGCGCTCTCATAACGTGCCTCCATGATGCGCTTCCTTTCCGCTACAGTCTGAATGACAGGTTCTCCACTTACAAGTGCTCGACTTGCGCGGGCGGCACGCGCGCCTAACGCGCGCCGTTCAGGCGCAGCCTGTGCTAAATCTGCCGGAATTCTCGGTAGGCATTCCGGCAGCCCTCGGCGACTCGCGCGCGATGAGACCTCATGATCGCTTGCATCCTTAGAAGCGCGAGTGCGGAGATGGAGGCGTGCGTAAGCCTGTCGAAAGATCCTCCCATTTCGATCGTCTCTACCCTACGCATGCCGACCCGGCCCGTAAGGCATTCGGCCGCCGGCTCGGATGCTGACTCCTAATTAGCGTGAGAAAAGTAGCGGGCGCGCGCGATGAAAGATGAAGTCGGGCTTCGCCCGGAACAGCACGCCGGCGATCGCGCCGACCGCGGCTGCGAGGCCGAAGGAGAGGAGCGGTTTTCTCCTGTGCACTGGAAGATCGTCTTGCGACGCAGTGAGCGGCGGCAGCGGCGCCGGCATGGAAGGTTCTTCGGCGATCGCGCCAGGACGCTCCCGCCCGCGGCGAGAGCCGTGCGCGTGCGCGTAAACCCAGGTGAATTCGGCGCCGAGCAGGAAGATCTGCGCCGAGTAGTAGACCCAGACCATTACCACCACGAGCGAACCGGCCGCACCGAACGAAGAGGCGACTGCACTTCGGCCGATGTAGACCCCGATGAGGAACTTGCCCAGCGTGAAGAGCAGCGCAGTTACCGCCGCGCCCACCCACACGTCGTGCCATTCGATCTTCGCCCGCGGAATCAGCTTGTAGATGAGCGCGAACATGGTCGTGGTGAGGCCGAAGCCGACCACCGTGTTGACGGTCTGCGCGAAGACCTCCCACGCGCCCGAGCCCCACATCCTGCCGAGCAACTGCAGCACCGCGTCGAGAACGAGTGACACCATCAGCAGGAACGCGATGCCCAGGATCATACCGATCGAGAGCAGTCGCGCGCGCAGGACGCGCCACAGCCCGCTCACTTTCTCGCGCGCCGGCGCGCGCCAGATACGGTCGAGCGAGCTCTGGAGCTCACCGAACACGGTGGTCGCGCCGAGGATCAGCAAGAAGACGCCGATTACGGCCGCAATGATTCCCTGCTTCGGCTTCGACGCGTTGGCGATCATACCCTCGATCGCTTTCGCGCCGTCCTCGCCCATCAGGCCGCGCAAACCCGAAGTGAGCTGGCCCTGAGCGGCTTCGTCGCCGAAGAACCAACCGGCGACCGCGATCACGATGAGGAACAGCGGCGCGATTGAGAACAGCGTGTAGTAGGAGAGCGCCGCGCCCATGCTGGGCGCGTAGTCGTTAGACCAGGCGCCGACGGCCTGCTTCAAGAGCGACCAGTACTCCTTCAGCCCTTCCTTCACGTGCATGCCCGAGCACGGAACATGCCTGCGGAGGGCTAATTGTCTGGCCCGGCCGACAACTACTGTTCGCTTCCGCCAGGTAGGGCCGCGGTTTAGCGCGCCGCCGAAAAGACATCAATAAGGTCAACCCGGCCTCCGGGCGCAGCTCAAACTTCCCCATGACCGAGCTCAAGTGCCCCGACGAGACTGGCAGATCGCCGACGAGGTGCATGGCCGCTCCCATCCCGGTGATTCCCACTTGTTGGCCTTGCGCGCTGTATCGAATCGCTCAACGATGTGCAAGTTATTCTCAACATGAAGACCTGACACCGTCCGGCCTTTGAGCGGGACGATGTGATCGACAACGTGCATGCGCGCTGTTGTTCGCGTCAGCAGCGCGGCCTCAGCGTAGAACGCGGCGATGGCTTCCTGATTCGCCCAAGGAACGCGTCGTTGTCGCCTACCTGCTTGGGAGATTGCGAGTTTCACGCGCGCTTGGGCCAGATTGCGCTGATACCAGCGCCGCGCCGCGGCCTTGGTGCGCTCGCGATTGCGCTCGGCCCATGCTTTTTGAGAGTGCGGCCTGCCGCAGTTTTGGGCCGGGCTTTCCGCGATCAAGGCGTGAGCGGTCGCGGTATTTCTGCGGTTAGCGCGCCTAGCGTGCGTTAGCACGCCCGCGTAGGTAAGCATGCTCACGCTCGATGTTCGCGGCGTAGGCGCCTCGGCGCCGCGCAATCATGGCCTCGCGGTTTTCCTCCTTCCACGCCTTGGATTCCGCGTTTCTACGTTCGCGATAGGGCGGGTGGCCTCCCGGGCTGTAGGGCTTGGCGATGTACGCCATGTTCCGCTTCCTGGGCTATCTGGTCGTCGCCGATCCCGAGGTGCCGCACAAGCTCGTGTGGGCAGCGCCCTCCTAGAGCCGCCGCAGCCGCAGGCCCATACTTTGCTGCGACTGAGTGCGAGGCTGTTGTGCATCACTACGATCAATGGCCGTGGGCGAGCTCGGCGGCATACGTCCTTGTCCTGGCACTTGTGATACTCCATATCGCCCTTCGGCCGGCTGCGGCCGCCGAGGAGCGCTCCTATCAGATCACTTTTCCCAAGACCGGGAACAGGGCGCTCGACGCGGCGCTGCGGGGGAGCTCGCAGCTCGAAGCGCTGCGCGAGAAAGGCCCCGTGGATCCCCTGGCACTGGTACTGCGCGCGCAGCGCGACGTGGCGCGCCTCGAGACGGTCTTGCAAAGCTTCGGCTACCACCAAGGCGCGATCGCCATCACCATCGAGGGGCGCACGCTCGACGATTCCAGCTTGCCCGATCACATTGCCGCAGCGCCTGGCGGGAAGGCCGCCGTCGCGATACGCGCAGAGCTCGGGCCGATGTACCGGGTAGGGGAAATCAAGCTCGAAGGCGAGTTGCCGGATGGCCTGCGGGAGCGGCTCGGCATCGCGCCCGGCGCGCCGGCGGTGGCCGCCGACATTCTGGCCGCGCGCGGCCGCCTGTTGAATGCCCTGCGCGAAGAAGGCCACGCGCTCGCGCGGGTGGAGGAACCCGTGGCCTACGAAAACCGCGCGCAGCAAGTGCTCGACCTCTCCTTCAAGGTCGACACCGGACCGCGCGTGGAGCTGGGGGAGATCCGGCTCTTGGGGCTTCGTGTCGTGAACGAGCCGTTTGTGCGCAACCGGCTTCTCGTGCGCCCGGGCGAGCGCTTCCGCCCGAGCAGCATCGAGCGCACGCGGCAGGATCTACTCGCGCTTGGCGTGTTCGCCGGCGTGACGGCACGGCCGGACGAGCGGCTCGACGAGTCGGGTCGTCTTCCCCTCACGTTCGACGTACAGGAGAGACCGGAACGCGTGCTCGGCTACTCGGCCGCATACTCGACCGACCTCGGCGCAAGCGTCGGCGCGAACTGGTCGCACCGCAACGTCTTCGGCAACGCGGAGCAGCTCAACTTTTCCGCTTCCGTCATCAACCTGGGCGGTACAGCAGCGACCGATGTCGGCTACAACCTGAGCGGCCAGTTCATCAAGCCCGACTTCGGGCGGCGCGACCAGTTGCTCGAGCTCAAACTCGGCGCGCTAAAGCAAAGCCTGCAAGCGTACGACCAGGCGGCAATTCTGAGCGGCGTATCCCTGAGCCGCAAGCTCACACCGAAGTGGACGGGCAGCGTGGGCTTCACCGCTTCGCAGGAAGAAATCACGCAACAGGGCGTGGAGCGCGATTACACGCTCCTCGGGATCCCGCTTGGGCTGCGGTTCGATAACACCGGACGCCCCAATGTGCTTGCGGATCCGACGCGCGGCATCGTTGGCAATGCCACCATCACGCCCACGTATTCGCTCGGCGGCGACGAGACGGGCGACGTGTTCTTCACAATAATGCAGTTGAGTGCCGCGGCGTATGTCGATCTCGCACGCTTCGACATCGCAGCGGCCGGACGAAGCGTGATCGCGATGCGTGCACTGGCCGGTAGGGCGTTTGGCGCATCGCAACTCGATCTCCCGCCGCACCAGCGCTTCTACGGCGGGGGCAGCGCGAGCGTGCGCGGCTTTCGCTATCAATCGATCGGGCCGCGCTTCCCCGACGGCCAGCCAGCCGGCGGCACATCGATCGATGCGGCGGCAATCGAGCTCAGGCAGCGGCTCTTCGGCGATTTCGCAGCCGTGGCTTTCGTCGACGCAGGGCGTGTGAGCGTGGCGGACGGCCCGCGAGGCGAGGTGGAAGTGGGCGCCGGCGTGGGCGTGCGCTATTACACTGCGATTGGGCCATTGCGGGTGGATCTCGCCTTCCCACTGACCAAGGTGCCCGGCAACGATTCGTACCAGGTCTATATCGGTCTGGGACAAACCTTCTGATGCGCCGCGCTGCCCGAATTTCGCTTTGGGCTTTGGTGGCAATCGCCGCCCTGCCGGTCCTCGTCGGCGCGCTCCTGATCGCGATCGGAAATACCGACGCCGGACGGCGCATGTTCGAAGGCGCAGTAGCGAAGGCAAGCGGCGGTCAGGTGTCGCTCGAGGGTTTCACTGGGCGCTTCCCGGATCGGCTGCGCATTGAGCGCATCGAGCTGCGCGACCGCGAAGGCACGTGGGCCGTTGCAAACGGCCTCGCCCTGGAGTGGTCTCCAAGCCGCCTGCTCCGCCTCCAGGCGCACGTCGCGCACATCGAGGTCGCGCGCCTCGCGCTCCATCGCCTGCCGCTCAAGGAAGACGAAGATCCGACGTCGGAGCGCAAAGGATCCACGCGGCTGCCGCTGCGCATCGACATCGACGCCCTTCGTATCGCGGCGCTCGAGCTCGCGCCAGCCATAGCCGGTGTTGGGAGCAAACTCGAGTTTCGGAGCGAGGTTCATATCGTTTCCGCCTCCCATTTCGATCTCGCCCTCGATGTCGAGCGGCTCGATGCCCCAGGGAGGTACGCGGTAAAAGCCAGCGCCGACGCCTCGCGACTCGCCGCTCATGTGGATCTCGGGGAGCCGGCGGGCGGCCTGCTCGCGCGGCTCGCGGGCCTGCCGGATCTTGGCGCGTTCTCGGTCAAGGCGAGCCTCGACGGGCCGCGCAACGCCCAGCGGCTACGCTTCGTCATGTCCGCTGGTCCGGCGCAGGCGACAGCGCACGGAACCATCGACCTCGAGGGACGGGCGCTGGACCTGCAGGTCGCCGCGAAGGCACCCGCCATGCGCCCAAGCCCGGATGTGGCGTGGCAAGGCGCCGGGCTCCAGGGATTCGTGAAAGGCCCGTACGCGAGCCCCGATGCAAACCTCGAGCTCAGCATACGTGCGCTCAAAGCCGGTGAAGCCCGGCTCCGCAGCCTGGAGGCGAAGCTCGCAGGCAACTCAGGCGCGCTAGCGCTTGAGGCGAGCGCCGAGGGCCTGCGCGTCCCCGGCGCACGGCCCGATCTCTTCGCGGCGGCGCCACTACGGCTGCACGCGAATGCGCGGCTCGACGATCCGACCCGGCCGGTCGAGTTTGCGCTCAAGCATCCGCTCCTCATCGCCGAAGGACACGCCAACGCAGGCCCGAGCGGATCAGCCACCGTCACGATCGGCGATCTCGCTCCGTTCGCCGAAGCGGCGGGTATGGAGCTCAAGGGGCGCACGACCGTTGCTGTGCAACTCGCAACGAAGGACGACGTTACGCGCGTGGACGTCGACGGGGCGCTGGCAGTCACCGGTGGCAGCGCCCCGCTGGCCGCGCTGCTTGGGACGGATGCAAAGCTCGCGCTGTCTGCACTATTGCGTGTCGGCGAGATGAAGCTCGAACGTCTGCAGCTCGACGGCCGCACGGCCGCCCTCTCGGCGAGCGGTACGCGGCGTGGCGAGGCGTTCGATTTGAAATGGAAGGGTGCGCTTTCGGATCTGAGTGCGCTCGCCCACGGTCTGAAGGGTTCGCTTTCCACCGAGGGACGGGCGCGCGGCACGCCGCGCGAGCTCGCGCTCGAGGCAGGTGCGCGTGGTGAGATTGGCACGCGGGACTTCGCGCCCGAAGCCATCGAGGCGCAGGTCACCGCGAAGGGTCTGCCTGCCGCGCCCTCCGGCACGGTGCGCGCGCGCGGGCGCTTGCTCGGCGCTCCGCTCGAGCTCGCGGCAGACCTGCGGCATGAGCGGGACGGGACAATGCGCGTCGCCATCGATCGCGCTCACTGGAAGAGCGCGCACGCCGAGGGCCAGGTCGCCCTGGGCGCCGATCGCGTGCCGCGCGGCCGCATCGCGCTGCGCATGAGCCGCCTCGACGATCTCGCGCCGCTCCTCGGCCAGCCTTTGCGCGGAAGCATCGCAGGGAACGTGGAATTCGTGCCGGAGGGTGACCACAGCAGTGCGATAGTGCGGCTCGAAGCCCGCACGATCGGCGTGGCCGACGCCGTGGTGGAGCGCCTAACGCTGGGCGGCCGTATCGATGGGCTGCCCGTCCGTCCAGCGGTGGCGCTGCAGCTCGCGCTCGACGATATCGCAGCGCAGGGCGCCACGGGAACTGCGCGCGTCGACCTGAAGGGCCCCCTGGACGCGCTGGCGATCAACATCTCCTCGCGACTGAGACTGGTACAAGGAGACGACGCGACGATTAGCGGAGTTGCTAAGCTGGATACGAGCGCGCATACGGCGCGCGTCGAGTCGTTCGCGGTTCAATATGGCGGGCAGCACGCGCGGCTGCTGCAGCCGGCGGTGTTCAGGTTTGGCGATGGCTTCGTCGTGGACCGCCTGCGCATCGGACTCGAGCAGGCGGTGCTCGAGGTTGCCGGTCGCGTAACACCGAAGCTCGATCTGCAGGCGTCACTATCCGGAGTGACGCCGGCGCTGCTGAAGCCCCACGTGCCGCAGCTCGATGCGGGCGGAACGCTTGGCATGCAGGCGAAGCTGAGCGGCACGGCCGCATCGCCGCAAGGCACGGTCCGCCTCGATATCCGCGGGCTGCGCATGCGCAGCGGCGCCGCCCGGACGTTGCCGGCAGCGAATCTGCACGCCGTTGCCGACCTCGACGGTCGGGCAGCAAAGCTCCGTGCGCGGTTCGACGCCGGCCCGCGCGCTGAACTCACGCTTAGCGGCACGGCGCCGCTTTCGGCATCCGAGCGCATCAACTTGCGCGCCGCCGGCACGGTCGATCTGGCCCTGGCGAATCCGCTTCTCGAGGCGGACGGCCGTCGCGCGCAAGGACGCGCCTTGATCGATGTCGCCGCGACGGGCTTGTACTCGGCACCGCGCTTGGCGGGAACGGTGAACATCGCCGAAGCGGACCTGCAGGACGTTGCGCGCGGCGGGCGCTTGAGCAACATAGCCGCGCTGCTGCGGCTCGACGGCAACATGGTGCAAATCGCGCGCTTCTCGGCGCGCGCCGGACGCGGCACGGTCACGGCAAGGGGTGCGATCGGCGTGCTCGAGCCCGAGATGCCGGTGGACATCACCATCGCTGCCCGCGATGCGCGGCCGCTCTCGTCAGATCTTCTCACTGCCGATGTGGATATTGACCTGCGGATTCGCGGTGCCGCCCGCTCGCGCTTGGACGCCGCCGGACGGGTGCACGTCAAGCACGCCGACATCAACATCCCGGGCGGACTGCCTCCCAATGTGGCGGTACTCGAGGTGCGCCGGCCCGGGGAGAAGGAGAAGGGCGCGCCGCAGCCGGAGGAGTCGTCGTTCGTAGTAGGACTCGACGTTGAAGTCGATGCCCCGCGCGCGGTGTTCGTCCGCGGCCGCGGACTCGATGCGGAAATGGGCGGCAAGATTCACGTCGGCGGAACGACTGCCGCCCCGCAGATCAGCGGCGGCTTCGCCCTTCGGCGCGGCACCTTCAATCTCGCAGGCGCAAGCCTCAAGTTTGTCCGCGGCGAAGTCGCCTTCACCGGCAGCGGATTGCAGCGCAAGCTAGACCCGACGATCGACCTCGCGGCTGAAACAGCCGCCGCCGACGTCACGGCGAAGCTCGGCGTGACCGGCTTTGCCAGCGCACCGAAGATCGCGCTTTCCAGCACGCCGGAGCTGCCACAGGACGAAGTGCTCGCACGGCTGCTCTTCGGTGTGAGCGTCAAGGAGCTGAGCCCGATGCAGATCGTCCAGATCGCAAGAGCAGTCAACACGCTGAGGGGTGGCGGAGGCGGTGGACTAGGCCCGCTCGCCAAGGCGCAAAGGCGCTTGGGCCTGGACCGCCTCTCCGTAAGCGGCGGCGATGAGCAGAGCGGACCAAGCGTGGAAGCCGGACGCTATGTTTCGGAACGCGTTAACGTCGGCGTGCGCCAGAGTACGTCGGGGACCACGCAGGCGCGTGTGCAGGTGGATATCACCCGGCGGCTGAAGATCGAGACCACTGTGGGGACCGGCGGCGGCACGCTGCAAGGCACGACGCCGGAGACTAGCCAGGGGACCAGTGTCGGCCTGGTGTATCAGCGCGAGTACTGAGGTCGATCACCGGTGGCAGTGGTAAACGGGTCCAAGGACGGCACACGCTAAGGCCCGCTTTCCATCCCGGCTGATTGGGATGCTCTTGGTCGGCTCGACCAGTAGGCGCCGGAGCTCCTGCCGGCTAGGATCGTAGTTCGAGAGGGGGGCGCATGTGCCGTTCGCACAGCACGATGGTTCGTCTTTGTTTCCTGATGGCGTTGCTCTTCCCAATGGTTGCGTCTGCGCAAGGCACGGTCCCGCGCTTATGTTTCCTCACGTTTGATCCAGGTACGGCGCAATCGCCGTCGCCACGATTCGACGCGTTCTTCCATGGCCTGCGCGACCTGGGCTATGTGCACGGGAAGACCATCGCCATCGACTACCTTCCCGCAGACGGCCGTAGCGAGCGGTTTCCAGCCCTCGCTGCCGAATGTGTCCGCCTCAGGGCGAATGTCATCGCGGCAAGCACTACTCCAGCCGCTCTGGCAGCGAAGAGCCGCACTAGCACGATTCCGATTGTCATGCTCGGACTCGGGGACCCAGTGGGGACCGGCATCGTAGATAGCCTCGCGCGACCGGGGGGAAATGTCACTGGGATGTCCTCGGTAACGACCGAGCTCGCAGTCAAGCGCCTCCAGTTACTGAAGCAGGCAGTGCCGAAAATCTCGCGGGTGCTCGTGCTGGCGTATCTTGTCGACCCGATCGCGCCGCTGCAAGTGAAGGCCCTGAAAGAGGCGGCCTCCTCGCTCGGCGTGACGCTGCACATCCGCGACGTCCGGACCGCTGACGACTTTTCCGCGGCGTTTGACGCGGGGACCCACGAGGGCGCTGAAGGACTCCTCACAACATCCGCGAGCATTTTCCACGTTCACCGTGCTCGAGTGACCGAACTCGCCGGACGCCACGGATTGCCGGCGATTTACCCATTCGCGGTGTACGCGGTCGACAGCGGCGGTCTGATGGCGTATGAGATCATCGAGTCCGATCTCCACAGGCGCGCCGCCATCTACGTCGACAGGATCCTGAAGGGCGCTAAGCCTTCCGATCTTGCTGTCCAGCAGCCGACCAAATTCAAGCTAGTGATCAACTTGAAGACCGCCAAGGCGCTCGGCCTGACCATCTCGTCGTCGGTGCTGCTGCAGGCGGATCAGGTCATACAGTAGGTAGGCATGGGTCGCTGAATTCAAGCTCGATTCCCTGCCGCGAAAGGTGCGGTTCCCCGTGGGGACGCTAGCTACACCATTGGTTTCCCCCTTGTGGCACGGAGAGTGTACCGAGGAGGAACACCGGCGGTGAAACAAAGGGCCGACTCTCGCCGACCCCTTCAGCGCAACCTCCGCGCACCTTTACGAGCTACTTCCTCCTCCGCAGCCTGCTCACGACCAGCTGCCAGCGCCCGAAGGTGATCACGCGGTCCCGCTTGGTCATTCCCTGCTCGATGAAACGGAAGCCACTCGGCATGCGGCCGAACTGGGCCTTGTAGTTCAGCAGATGCCACTCGAAGCCGAACGCCTTTCCGTAGTTTCTTTCCAGAACCATCGCGTTCCCCCTTCCCCGTGCAGTCGATGATTGATGGCGTCTTGTTGCGGGCAGCAGCACGCCCTGTGCTTGCGCGCCATTGGCGATCAAATGTAGCCGCTGGATGCGGCGCTGAGGTGGCGCAAAGGTGGCAGTGAACAGAATCTGACACGCCCTCCGCATGCGGATGCGGATTGCAAAAGCGCGGCGCGAAGGGCCTAGCTTGCGGGCTTCTCTTCGTCGCGACGTTTGCGAAGTTCGCCGAGCATCTCCCGGTTCTTCGCAATGAGGTTTCCCTGCTCGTGGACAATGAGCGCGACCACGGCTTCAAGCATGGACGCATTCAGTTCCTTTTGGCCGTCGCAATACGCGATGAAGTCCGCTTCTGAGCAACGCATGTGGTTCCTTACCACGCCCGCATCGCCGACAAGCGACACGGCCATGGCAATCAGCCGTGCGGACATGGTTGATCCGTCGGATTCCACCGTTCCTTCCCTGTCGGGGATTATCCCGCTCTGGCGGGAAACGCGAAACTAGGGTTAACCCCATTTAACATGGCCGGGATCAATACAGGCGCTGAATGTGGACGCGGCTTGCTGAAGTACCCGGCCGATGTCACGACACAATTTTTCGAGCGGTCACTGAATAGCGGCGCGCGGGAGCTTCCCCCGTGGCCCCACTCCCCAAGCAGTCGGCCCCAGGTCCCGAACAGGCCTATTGAATCGCTCGGGCGCACGGGGACGCCAAGCCTTATTAATAAACCAGTCGCGTTGTACCAGGTGACGTAGTTGTAACCGCTCATGCGAACCACGTCCCGGCGCCGCTATCGTGTGCGTGCTGAGCGTGACCTCGCCCCGGGGACTCCCCTCCTAGGAACGTACCTCCGGGACGAGCACCTTCAGCACTTATCGGAGGTCTTGTGAGCGCAATTCGAACCGCGTCTTGTGTGGTGAGCGTGATGTTGTCGTTCCTGATGGCGCTTCCGGCGTCCGCAGGTCCGGTGACCGATACGTGGGATCCTAATGACGTACTGCTGGATCTGGACAACAACGACGACCCGATCCCTGGCGTAAGCACCTCTTACGCATATCAACACAATATTACGGACGACGGCTTCACAATCGGCGACACAATAACGTCGGCCACTTTGTATGTAAGTGTCAGGGACGCAGGCGGCGCAGAGGCCTATCAATATGAAATTGGGCTCGGTCCAGACGAGACCAGCGTCTTCAGCAACGTACCCAACAACCGTGTTGATCAAATACTTCTAGGAGCGCTGTCGCTCGCGGATTTGCAGAACGATGGGATCATCGACGTCGTAATCCGGATTACGGACGACAGCAACAATCAGGAAGGGCTCTATTTCGTGAGCTCAAGACTCGTTGCGCAGGTCGACTCCACCGCGTCGCTACCCGCTCAGGTCCCCGAACCTTCGACCCTTGCCCTTATGACTTTCGGACTTCTCATCGGCGGCGGGCTTTCGGCTCGTCGCAAACTTCGCGACGGAAGCTGAGTTCTGAGCGGCCGACAGGTTTGTGCCTGTCATGTCGGGCGCGTCACGCCGGAAGTAGTGCGCGACACCGCATCCTGGGATATTTCGTACACCTGCGCGTCTTGAAAAGCGAGAAACCGCAACTGGGCGTACCTCGCTGGCGGCCGCCCCTAGTCAGCGGCTAATGCGTGCCGGAAGGCTGCGCAAGCCGGTGCTCCATTGCGTAGAGGACCAAGTCTACACGCCGATTCACGCCAAGCTTTCCGTAAATCGTACTTAGGTGGTTGCGCAGCGTATGTTCGCTGATGTGTAGCGCTGCGGCGATGACCTTGTTGGGTGCGCTTCTTTGATGCACAACGCCGGCCACAACTTTGCGCTCGGCAACCGTCAGGGTAGCGTGAGGCGGCGGTTCGCTTTGACGCCGCGAAAAGGCTTGCAAGACTCTGCCCATTGCGGTGCGATCAAGCCATGGCTCGCCGGCGTGCACGCGTCCGATGGCTTTCAGAATCACCTCGGCCGGCTCGGTCTTGTGAATGACGCCTCGCGCGCCCGCAAGAACGGCGCGTTGCTGGGCAGCGGGGTCACGAAGGCCGGTGAGGATGAGTACCGCCGCTTGGCTCGCCAGCTGCGGCACAAGATCAAACCC
>DASRIR010000251.1:0-2322 GCA_035649875.1 Burkholderiales bacterium
ATGGCGCTCGTGCTGGGTCGCCTGGCGTCCGATCGCGAAGGCGCGCGCCACCAGCCACAGGAAAAGCCCGATCACCAGCGCAACGCCGACGAAGCCGAGCTCCTCGGCGATCACCGCGAGCAGGAAATCGGTGTGCGCCTCGGGCAGGTAGTGCAGCTTCTCCACGCTCGCGCCCAGGCCGACGCCCAGCCACTCGCCGCGGCCGAACGCGATCAGCGCGTGCGACAGCTGGTAGCCCTTGCCGAACGGGTCGGACCAGGGATCCATGAAGCCGAAAATGCGCTGCATGCGGTACGGCGAGGTGAGCACGAGCAGCACGAAGCCGGCGGCAAGCATGGCGAGCAGCGCGGCGAAGTGCCTGCCGTTCATGCCGCCGAGAAACAGGATCGAGAAGGCCACCACGGCGATCACCACCAGCGCACCGAAATCCGGCTCGCGCAGCAGCAGCCATGAGACCAGCAACATCACCGCGAGCATCGGCAGCAGGCCGCGCTTGAAGCTCTTCATCACCGCGTGCTTGCGCGCGGTGTAGTCCGCCGCGTAGAGCACGACGGCCAGCTTCATCGCCTCCGAGGGCTGAAAGCCGAAGCCCGGCAGGTCGAGCCAGCGCCGTGCGCCGTTGACCTCGCGGCCGAATCCCGGGATGAGCACCAGCGCGAGCAGCACCACGCCGCCGAAGAACAGCCAGGGCGCGGCTTTCTGCCACCAGCGCGCGGGAACCAGGAACACGACGATCGCCGCGGCCAGCGCGATGCCGAGGTACGCGCCGTGGCGCGCGAGGAACCACGCCGCGTTGTTGCCGGTGAAGCGGCTCGATTCCGCGATGGCGATCGACGCCGAGTAGACCATCACCAGTCCCATCGCCGCGAGCAGCAGCGCCGCCCAGGCAAGCGAGCGGTCGTACTCCGCGTTCGGCGCGCTGCGCGCGAAGACGTAGGTCTGGCTCACGGCGCAAGCGCCTTCACCGCCGCGGCGAACACCTCGCCGCGGTGCTTGTAGTCGCGGAACATGTCGAAGCTCGCGCAGGCGGGCGACAGCAACACGGCTTCTCCCGGCTTGGCGATTTGAGCGGCGCGCTCCACCGCCGCCTCCAGCGAGCTGCATCGCTCGCCAGAAACGACCTTCTCGATCAGCGGCGCATCGCGCCCGATCAGCAATACACGCGTGGCGAACTCGCGCACCGGCTCGCGCAGCGGCGAGAAATCCTGGCCCTTGCCCTCGCCGCCGAGGATCAGCACCGTCTGCTTACCCAGCCCGCGCAGCGCGGCGACCGTGGCGCCGACGTTAGTGCCCTTGGAATCGTCGTACCACTCGACGCCGCGGCGCGTGGCCACCAGCTCCAGGCGATGCGGCAGACCCTTGAAGGTCTTCAGTCCGGCGCGCGGATCGACCCCGAGAACCGACACCAGCGCGCAGGCCGCCAATGCGTTGGAAACATTGTGCGCGCCGCGGATGGGCAACTGGTCGATACCGACGATTGCATTTCGGCCCTGGACCAGCTTGCGGTCGCGCACGCCGAAGTCCTCGCCGCGCGGCGCGTCGAGGCCAAAGGTCACGACCTTCCTGCCGGCCTGCGCCATGGCAAGGGAGCGCGGGTCGTCCCGGTTCAGCACCTGCGTGCCCACGCCCATGAAGATGCGCGCCTTGGCTGCGCCGTAGTCGTCGAGGCCCGTGTAGCGGTCGAAGTGGTCCTCGGTCAGGTTGAGCATCGCGGCCGCCGCAGGCGCGAGCGACCACGTGGTCTCGAGCTGGTAGCTGGAAAGCTCGAGCACCCAGGCGGCGGGGGGCGTTTGACGCTTCATCAGAGCGTCGAGCGCGGGCGGACTGATGTTCCCGGCCACTTCGCAGTCGATGCCGCCGGCGCGCAGCAGATGGCCGGTGAGCGAGGTCACGGTGGTCTTGCCATTGGTGCCGGTGATCGCGAGCACCGGCTCGCGGGCGCGCCACGCGAAGAGCTCGATGTCGCCGAGCACCGGAATGCTCGCCGCGACCGCTGCGCGAATGATTTCCTGCTCGAGCGATAAACCGGGGCTCACGCAAACCAGGTCGACGCCTTCCAGCAGGCGCGGATGAAACGGCCCGAGGCGCAGATCGCCGTGGAAGCTGTCCTTGTGCGGGGGCGCGGGTCGGGTGTCGGCGACGCGCGCCTTGCCGCCCTCGCGTTCCACCCAGCGCGCAGCCGAGAGGCCGCTGTCGCCCAGGCCGAGGACCAGCACGCGTCTACCCGCCAGAGAGGTCCTGGCTGGTTTCGGCAGGAGCGAAAAGGCGGGTTCGCGCATCATCGGAGCTTGAGCGTCGACAGGCCGAACAGCACCAGCATCA
>DASRIR010000252.1:0-35053 GCA_035649875.1 Burkholderiales bacterium
CTTCGTCAACCCGTTTCGCCTGCGAGCCGTTTATGTGGTGGCGGACGATCCGGAGGAGGTTGCGGCGCGTTGGGGGCGCTTCGGCGGCCTGCTGCCGCAGCCGGAGGACGGCTTCGTCCGCCTGGATACTGGGCGTGGACAGATCTGCATCGGAAAGAGATCCGCCATCGAAAACGTATTGGGGCGGTGCCCCCCTGCCCCCGCACTTGCCGGCTATGCGCTGTCGTGCAACGAGCCGGACGCGTTCGCCGAGCGCTGCCGCAGGGCCGGCCTGCGAGTCGACGGCCGTGTCGTCGCCTTGCCGCCGTCGCTCGGCGGCTGCTGGGTTCTCGGCTCGCCCGACGACGATTAGCGCTGCCGGAAGATCTCGTTAAGGTTGATCGCCGGAGCGCCCGGCGACAGGCCCGAGAAAGAACCGCTTTCGATGATCTCCTTTGCCGTCCGGGCGAATGCGATCCAGGCCGTGCGCGCGAGCGCGCCGCCAACGCTGATGCGCCGCACGCCCAGCGCGGCCGCTTCCGAGACGGTCGTCCAGTTTCCCGTGACGAGAAGATTGACGGGCTTGGGCGCGACCGCCTTCACCACCGCCGAAATATCCTCTTTCGTGCGGATCGCCGGCGCATAGAGCACGTCTGCGCCGGCGGCGGCGTAGGCTTCCAGCCGCCGGATGGTGTCCTTGATGTCCGGCCGCCCCACGAAGAAGCCTTCCGCGCGTCCCGTCAGAAGGACGCCCGTTCCCGACCGGTCGATGCTCATGCGCGCGGCCCGGATGCGCTCGACCGCAAGCGGAAGCTCGAACAGGGGATTGGCCGCGTCGCCGGTCGAATCCTCGATCGACAAGCCCGCGATACCGGTCTTCACGGCGCGCGCGACGTTCACGCCGACGCCCTCGGGCTCGCGGGCGAAACCGCCCTCGAAGTCCGCGTTGAGCGGCACGCGCACCGCGTTCGCGATCTCCTCGAGGTGGCGCAGGATCTGCTCGAGGGTCACCGCGTTGTCCGGCCGGCCGGCGGACCAGGCGAAGCCCGCGCTGGTGCTCGCGAGCGCCTTGAACCCCAGCGTCTCGAGATAGATCGCGCTGCCGCGATCCCAGGGGTTGGCGACTACGAAGCAGCCGCTTTCATGCAGGTGGCGGAATTCAGCGATCTTCGGTGACATGAGCGCTTCGCAAGGTAGAATCCGCGGCAAGGAGGAGTCTATGAGATTCGCGAGGTTTCTGCTGGGGATGGCGCTCGCCATTTCCCTTTCCAGCGCTCTTGCGCAAACCGTCAAGATCGGGTTTATCACGAGCTACTCCGGCCTGAACGGCAACCTCGGGCCCTACATGGAACGCGCGGTGCGGCTGTACATCAAGCAGCACGAGAAGGAGCTGCCGCCGGGCGTGAAGATCGAGCTCATCACGCGCGACGACACCGGGCCCAACCCCGACAAGGCGAAGCAGCTCGCGCAGGAGCTGATCGTGCGCGACAAAGTCAACCTGCTCGCCGGCGTGATCTTCACGCCGAACGCGATGGCGATCGCTCCGCTCGCCACCGAGGCGAAGGTGCCGTTCGTGATCATGAACGCCGGCACCGCGGTGATCACCACGCGCTCGCCTTATATCGCGCGCACCTCGTTCACGCTGTGGCAGTCTAGCTTCCCGCTCGGCACCTGGGCGGCGAAGAAATACAAGACCGCCTACACGCTGGTGAGCGACTTCGGGCCCGGCCACGACGCCGAGACCGCGTTCACCCAGGCGTTCAAGGCCGGCGGCGGCAACGTGCTCGCCAACGTGCGCGTGCCGCTGCAGAACCCGGACTTTGCGGCCTACATGCAGCGCGTCAAGGACGCGAAGCCCGAAGCGCTGATGGTGTTCATCCCGGCGGGCAAGACCGCGACCGCGGTGATGAAGAACTTCTCCGACCTGGGCCTGGACAAGGCCGGCATCAAGCTGATCGGGCCGGGCGACATCACCACCGAGGAGGAGCTGCCGAACATGGGCGACGTCGCGCTCGGCGTCACCACCGTGTTCCACTGGTCGGCCGCCGGCAACCGCCCCGCGAACAAGGCGTTCGTCGACGCGTGGAAGAAGGAGTTCGGCGCGAACGAAACGCCGAACTTCCTCTCGGTCGGCTCGTGGGACGGCACCGCGCTCATCTTCGACGCGATCAAGCAGCAGAAGGGCAAGCTCGATCCCGACCGCACGATGGAGATCTTCAAGGCGCACAAGAACGCGAACAGCCCGCGCGGCCCGATCTCGATCGACCCGGAGACGCGCGACATCATCCAGCCCGAGTACCTGCGCGAGGTGCGCAAGGTCGGCAACCAGCTGATGAACGTCGAGCTCGAGACGCTCGGCACCGCGGTGAAGGATCCCTGGAAAGAACTCCAGAAGAAAAAGTAAAACCCTGCAGGAGATCTCCTCGGCTGTCGTAAGCGTCGCCTTCCACGGCGTCGCTTACGGCATGATCCTGTACGTAATTTCCGTCGGCCTGTCGGTGACGATGGGCCTGATGGGCTTCGTGAATCTCGCGCACGGCGTGTTCGCCATGGCGGGCGGCTTCATCCTTTCCACGGCGATGGGGCGCCTGGGCGTCCCATTCCCCATCGCAGTCTTGACTGCTTTCGCCGCGGTCGCCTTGGCTTCGATCGTCCTGGAAAGGCTGCTGTACTCGCGCCTCTATGCCGCGGGCGAGCTCGCGCAGGTGCTGTTCTGCATCGGGCTCATCTTCGTCTCGATGGCGGTCGCGCGGCTGATCTACGGCGACCGCGCCGTGCCGGTGTTCCTGCCCGATTACCTGCGCGGCCAGGTGCACCTGCTGGGCCGCGATTTCCCAGCCTACCGAGTCTTCTTGATTATCTTTTCTTCGGTCCTGATCGCGGTGTTGTGGTTCGGGGTAGAGCGCACGCGCTGGGGCGCGATGGTGCGCGCCGCGGTCGATAACCGCGCCATGGCGCAGTCGATCGGCATCAATACCAAGCTCCTCTTCATGGCCACCTTCGCGCTCGGCAGCGGGCTCGCCGGCCTGGGCGGCGCGGTCGGCGCCGACATCCTGCCGGTGCTCTGGAGCTATCCGTTCGAGCACCTGGTGTACTTCCTGATCGTGGTCGCCGTGGGCGGCCTCGGCAGCCTGCGCGGCCCGTTCGTCGCCGCGCTCCTCATCGGCGTCGCCGACACCGCGTGCAAGTACTGGATCCCGGAGTTCGGCGCGTTCCTGGTGTACGCGGCAACGATTGGAATTTTGCTTTGGAGACCTCAGGGCTTGTTCGGGGTGCGCGCATGACGGGAATTCGGGGACGGAGCCCTAACTCCGAAACCTGCGCAGCCAGGAAGTTAGGGCTCCGTCCCCGAATTCCGTCTCCAACCGCATGAGCGGCTACAGCGCGAATCCGAGGATTCGCTGGACGGAATGGCTGCCGTGGGTGGCAGCCGGGGCGTTTTTCTTCGTGCTGCCCGAGTACCTCTCGCTCGGCGCGCGCATCCTGATCTTCATCCTGTTCGCACTGTCGCTCGATTTGATCCTCGGCTACGCCGGTATCGTCACGCTCGGCCATAGCGCGTTCTTCGGCCTGGGCGCCTATACCGCGGGTGCGCTCGGCGCCCATACCACGATCGCCGACCCGCTACTGCAGCTCGTCGCCGCCGCGGCGCTCTCCGCGTTGCTCGGACTTGCGACCGGCGCGGTGATCCTGCGTACGCGCGCCCTCACGCTGCTCATGCTCACGCTCGCGATCACCGCGATCCTGCTGGAAATCGCGAACAAGTGGACCAGCATGACGGGAGGGGCCGACGGCCTCGCCGGCGTGAAGGTGTCGCCAATCCTCGGCCTCTTCCGCTTCGATCTTTACGGCAAGACCGCTTTCCTCTACTGCCTGATCGCGCTTTTCGTCGGTTGGTGGGTGGTGCGCCGGATCATCTACTCGCCGTACGGCGCGATGCTCACCGGCATCCGCGAGAACCCGGCGCGCATGCATGCGGTCGGCGCGCCGGTGTACTGGCGCCTGGTGCTGATCTATACGATCTCCGCCACGATGGCCGGCGTTGCCGGCGCGCTGCTCACGCAGGTCAACCAGTTCGTCGGCCTGAACGTGCTGGGCCTCGAGCCTTCCGGCGACGTGCTGGTGATGCTGATCCTCGGCGGCGTCGGCCGCCTGTACGGCGCCTTCATCGGCCCGGTGGTCTACCTGATCGCGCAGGACTACCTCGCGAAGCAATACCCGGAGTACTGGTTCCTCGGCATCGGCGTGCTGCTGATCCTCGTGGTTCTTTTCGCCCGGGGCGGAATCCTCGGCTTGATCGACAAATGCCTGCAGCTCTTGAAACCCGCAAGCTCTGCAAGAGCTTCGGCGCGCTGACCGTCGCCGAGAACATCGACTTCCGGCTCGAGCCGGGAGCGCGCCACGCGCTGATCGGGCCGAACGGCGCAGGCAAGACCACGTTCGTCAACATGCTGATGGGCGCGCTCGCGCCCTCCTCCGGCCAGATCCTGCTCGGCGGCGAGGAGATCACCCACGTTCCGCAGTCCACGCGCGTGCGCCGCGGGCTCGGCCGCACCTTCCAGGTCACTTCCCTCTTTCGCAGCCTGCCGCTGCTCGACAACGTGGCGCTCGGCGTCGCGGAGCGGCGCGGAGTGGCGACGCGGATGTGGCGCGCCGCTTCTGCGCACAAAGAAATTATCGATGAGAGTCAAAGCCTGCTCGCGGCGCTCGGCCTCGCCGACGAGGCCGCGACGCGCGTCGCGGACCTGGCCTACGGCAAGCAGCGCCTGGTCGAGATCGCCATCGCGCTCGGCCTGCGGCCCAAGGTGCTCCTGCTCGACGAGCCGGCCGCGGGCGTGCCATCCCACGAATCCGAAAAAATACTTTCCAATTTGGAGAAGTTACCCCCGGATATCGCCATCCTGATCATCGAGCACGACATGGAGCTCGTGTTCCGCTTCGCGCGGCGCATCACGGTGCTGGTGCAAGGCGTGGTGCTCACCGAGGGCGCGCCGGAAGAGATCGCGCGCGACAAGCGCGTGCACGACGTGTACCTGGGAGAGGCGCATGCTTAGCCTCTCCAAAGTGCGCGCGGGCTATGGCGAGACCGTGGTGCTCGAGGACGTCGACCTCGAGCTCGCCGAGCGCGGGGCGCTCGCGGTGCTCGGGCGCAACGGCGTCGGCAAGAGCACGCTGCTTGCGACCATCATGGGCCACACGACGTTCCATTCGGGAGAGCTGGTCTTCAGGCGCGAGCCGATCGCGCGCCGTGCCGTCTATGACCGCTGCAGGCTCGGCATCGGCTACGTGCCGCAGGAGCGACTCATCTTCCCTTCGCTCAGCGTGCACGAGAACCTCGACGTGGCGCGCCGCCCGGGTCGCTGGACGCTCGACCGCGTCTACGACTTGTTTCCCAGGCTAAGAGAACGAAGAGCCGCCTATGGCAACCAGCTCTCGGGCGGCGAGCAGCAGATGCTGGCGATCGGGCGCGCGCTGATGGGAAACCCTTCGCTGCTCCTGATGGACGAGCCGCTCGAGGGTCTGGCGCCCATCATCGTGGAAACATTGTTGGGTTCTCTGAAAAAGCTTGTTGCCGAGGACTCGCTCGCGATTGTGCTGGTTGAGCAACATGCCAAGCTCGCGCTCCAGGTCACGCAGAACGCGATCGTGCTGAACCGCGGGCGGGTGAGCTTTTCCGGCCCGAGCGCCGAGCTGCTGGCGGACCCGCGAAGACTGACCAGCCTGGTCGTGGCGCAGTAGCGTCGCGCGAGCGCCCGAGGATGCGCGCGGCCGCCGTGCCCACCGCGGTTATCGTTTTAGCAAGTAAAGAGGATCGTCCATGCCGTGCTTCTGCACGGTGAACTCAGGAGGAAACCGCGGCGGGTCGGCCATCGGCTCGGAGACCATGTCGCCGAACACGAGCGTGCGGTGCGCCACCCGCCACTCGCCGTTGCGCCGCTCGAAGCGATCGAGGTAGCGTGCCGATGCGGTTACGCGCCGGTCACCGAAGCGCTGCAAGACCAGGACGTAGGTCTCCACGAAGGCGCGGTCCCTGGCCTGGAACTCGATCAGCACGTTGGTGTTGAAGTGCATCGAGTGGTCCTGCTGCTCGTGCAGCTTGGCGATGTGCGCAAGAAACGCGTCCGGTGGCCCTTTGAAGAAGCCGTGGTTGTCGAACGCGCCATCATGGTAGGCCTCGCGCGCCGCCTTCCAGTCCTGCCGGTCGACGGCCCGCGCGAAGCGCTTCAGGCAATCCTCGATCGCGGTGCGTGCCTCGAGCTCGTCGAGGAAGTTCGCGAAAACCGTCAACGCGCGAGGGCCTTGTCCCGGTAGGACGAGTCGATGTACTTCGTTGGGTCGCCGAGGGGCTTGCCGGTGAATTTGGAGCGCAGGGCGAGGACCGTGCGTGCGCCCTCCACGTTCACGGCGACGTCGCGGATGAAGCCCGCCTTCGGATCGAGCAGCGTATCGGCGGCCTGGCGGGCAAGCGGCGGCGTCATGGTGCGCCCGGCCAGAGCCACGAGCAGCGCCTCCGTAATCTCGCGGTTCTTCGAATCGACGACGAACTGCACCCCAGCGTGGTAGGCGCGGATGAAGCCGAGAAGCGCCGCCTCGTTCTCGCGCGCCCATGAACGGCGTGCGGCACCGACGACACCCTGGTAGGCGCCGAGGTGCTCGTCCGCCTTGGCGAGGCGTACATGGCCCTGGTTGATCGCCAGCAGATCGAAGGGCGCGATCAGCATTGTGCCCGCGTGCGACCCCTTGAGCAGCTCCTGAAAGCGCTGCAACCCACCGCCCGCCCGCTCGAAGGTCACCTCGCTCTCGGCGATGCCGCTCCGCGCCAGAAGCTCGCGCAGGACAAAGGCATACCCTGTCGTCATTGCGTCGACCGAGATCTTCTTGCCCTTGAGCTCGGCGATGCTGCGCACGCTTTTGCCACCGACCAGCGAGAGGAACCCCGAGTCCCCGCCCATGAAGACGAACATGTCGGGGTTGTCGGGGATCTTCGCCTCGCCCTGCCCCTCCTGGTAGGCGACGACGTTGTCGATCGCCGTCATGGCGATGTCGAAACGGCCCTCGGCGAAGCCTTGCATCTGGAACGTCGAGCTTGGTGTCGGTGTTACTGCCACGCGAACGCCGTTCTGCTCGAAGAAGCCCTGCCGCTCGGCGGCCCAGATCGGCAGGTTCCAGCCGCCGGGGAAGACGATGACATTCAGCGTCTTCAGCTGCGGCTGCGCGGCGGCAACGGCGCTCATCGTGGCAAGAGCAAGGGCAATGAGCAGCCGCCTCATGCCGTCGTCTTGATGTTGAGCTCTTTCAGCTCGCCCACCTCGGCGCCATCGTCCATGGAGAAGCGGTCGCCGAAATCGAACAGGTCCTCGTTCTGGAAGCCCGGGTAGTACTGGATCTCCCACCAGTTGTGATCGAGGTCCTCCATGTAGAACGAGTACACGCCGTGCTGGTCCACGACCGGCAGAACCTGGCGGATCTTGTACTTGTCCTTTTGCTTGTTCGCCTCCTTGTGCACGCGGTCGACCTCTTCCTTGGAGCCGACGTCGAGGCCCCAATGGTTGAGCACGTTCTGCGGATGCACGGCGGCGCCGACTTCAACCGCGACGATGTGAAACTTGAGGCCACAGCGCACCACCATCGCCGGCTTGGCGTGGCGCACGCACTCGAGGCCGAGGAACTCCTCGTAGAACTTGCGCGACTCCTTCAGGCTGTAGCACTCCATCGTGCCGTGCGACATCACGTAGGGCTTGACGACGGACTTCTCGTTGCTCGTGTCGGCGATCCCGTCTTGGATCTTCTCTCGCGTTAGTGCAGCCATGTCTCCTCCTATGAAGTTGCGGCCTTGTCGGCCTCGGTCAGGAATGAATCAGCGTAGAACTCGTCGGCCGGCAGCTTGCATTGCGCGCTGAAGTCGCGCCGCGCCGACTCGACCACGATCGGCGCCCCGCAAGCGTACACCTGGACGCCGGACATGTCGGGAAAGTCCTCCATCACCGCGCGGTGTACGAAGCCCATGCGCCCCTCCCACTTCTCGTCGGAGAGTACGGGTATGAACTTGACGTGCGGCCAGGACTGCGCGGCGTCGAGCTGGTAGAGGTCGCGCTTCAAGCGGCAGCCCCAGTAGAGGGTGATCGGGCGGCCGATCTTCTTTTCGCGCGCATGCTCGCAGATCGCCTTGAGCGGCGCGAAACCGGTGCCGCTCGCCACCATCACGATCGGCTTGTTCGAATCTTCTCTCAAATAAAAACTTCCCAAGGGACCCTCGAATCGCAGCAGATCCCTCACCTTCAGGCTGGCGAACACGTGGTCGGTGAAGACGCCGCCGGGGGTGTGGCGCACGTGGACCTCAAGCGCGGTCACCCCGCCGGGATCGGGCCGCACGGCGAGCGAATAGCTGCGCCGCTTGCCGTCCTTCAGCAGGAAATCGATGTACTGACCGGCGAGGAAGCGGAAGTTCTCGTTCATCGGCAGGCGCAGGCCGACCACCGCGACGTCCGGCGCCGGCTTCTCCAAGCGCTCGACGCGGCATGGAATCATGCGCGGCTTCACGCCCTGCACCTCCCGCACCTCGATCACCAGGTCGGAGAGCGGCTTGGCCTGGCAAAGCAGCGCGTACCCCTTTGCCTTGTCACCCTCCGGCAGGTAGGTTTCATGCACCAGGCCGTAGTCGACCTTGCCTTCGAGGATGGTGCCGCGGCAGGTGCGGCAAACGCCGGCGCGGCAGCTATAGGGCAGCATGTGCCCGGCATCGAGACCGGCCTGCAGGACGCTCTTGCCTTCTTCGGCCTCGTAGCTGTGCCCGCTGGGCTTGAGCATGATTCGGTAGGCCATTACGTTCCTAAGTATGCCCTCTGGATTTGGGGTTGTGACATGAGTTGGCGCGGCTCGCCCTCGGCGGCGATGCACCCTTCATCGAGCACATAGGCGCGTCGCGCCAGCTCGAGCGCGACGGCGACATTTTGCTCCACCAGCATCACCGCGACGCCCTCGTTGTTGATCTCGCGGATGGCCCTGAACACGTCCTCGGTGATCATGGGAGAGAGGCCGAGCGAGGGCTCGTCCAGCAGCAGGAACCGCGGCCGTGCCATGAGCGCCCGGCCGATCGCCACCATCTGCTGCTGGCCGCCGGAGAGCGCGCCGGCGGGCGTATCCATCCGCTCGGCGAGCACCGGAAAGAGCGCGCACACGCGCCGCAGGGATTCGATGCGCATCATGCGCGCCCCGGCACGGTAGCTGCCGAGCTCGAGGTTTTCCCGCACGGTGAGATTCACGAACAGGCGCCGCCCTTCGGGCACGATGGCGATGCCGCGGTCGCAGAAGCGATGCGGCGGCTCGCGCGTGATGTCCTCGCCGTCGATCACCAAGCGGCCCGATGCCACCGCGTGCAACCCGGCCATCGCGTTGATCAGCGTCGATTTTCCGGCGCCGTTCGGGCCCACCACCACCACCAGCTCGCCGGCGCCGATGCGCAGGTTCACGTCCGATACGGCGGCCGCCGCCCCATAGTTCACGGCGACGCTGGCGAGCTCATACATGCGCCGCCCCCAGGTAGGCCGAGACGACCTCGGGATGGCGCATGACTTCGGCCGGCACGCCCTCGGCGATCGCCTTGCCATAGGTGAGCACCGCGACCCGGTCGGTGAGCTCCATTACGGCGCGCATCACGTGCTCGACGAACACGATGGTCGCGCCCTGGTCGCGGATGGCGCGGATGAGCCGCAGCGCGTCGTCCATCTCCGCCGGCGTCAGGCCGGAGAGCACCTCGTCCAGGAAAAGCAGCTTCGGCCGCGACGCGAGCGCGCGCGCCAGCTCGAGGAACTTTCTTTCATGCAAATTCAAATCAGCGGGAAAACGATGCGCCTTTGCATCCAGTCCGGTGAACGCAAGCCAGCGCCAGGCTTCCTCTTCGGCACGGGCTCGATCCATGACCACCTGGCCGAACATGGGCGGCAGGGCCACGTTCTGCAGCACGGTCAGTTGCGGGAACGGCCGTGGGATCTGATAGGTGCGCGCGATGCCGGCGCGCGCAATGCGGTGCGCGGGCCTGCCGACCAGCTCTTCGCCCTCGAAGAGGATCGAGCCGGCGTCGGCGACGTGATGGCCGCTCACCACGTTGATCAGCGTCGACTTGCCCGAGCCGTTCGGGCCGACCAGGCCGAGAATCTCGCCGCGCCGTACCTCAAGGTCGACGCTGGCGAGTGCCTGCACGCCCTTGAACGCCTTCGCCACTCCCCGTACCACGAGCAACGGCTCGCCGGAGGTATTTACATTATTGACATTACCAAACGGCCGCGCGACCTGCGCCCGCGCGGGCGCCCTGTCCCGGAAGCGTTTCAGAATCTGGCCGAGGATCCCTTCCGGCATCGCCACGATGACGACGATGAGGATCAGGCCGGTCAGCGCACGGCCGACCACGGCGGCGTTACCGCTCGTAAAGGCGTAGAGCAGCACCGTGATCGCGATTGCGCCCACCGCCGGTCCCAGCCAGTGCCGCGTGCCGCCGAGCGCGCTCATCAGCACGACGTTGACCGCCAGGGCGATCGAGAAGGTTTCCGCCACCGTGACGTACGAGACGAAGATCGCATGAATGCCGCCCGCGAGGCCGGCGAGCGCGCAGGAGATGGCGAAAGCGGCGAGCTTGAAGCGATAGGTCGGCACGCCCATCACCTCGGCAACGTCCTCGTCGTCGTGGATGGCGAACAGCCCGGTGCCGAAGCGGGAGTGGTACATCGCGTACGCTGTCCACAGCGTCAGCGCCGCGGCCGCGAGCATCATCAAATAGATCACGCCCGATGCGGTCGGCGCAATCTTCGGCATGTCGACGGTCACCATGATGCCCGGGCCGCCGTCGACGGCGTTGAGCGCGATGGTGGCGAGGACGAAGGTGATAGCGAGCGTGAGAAGGGCGAACAGCTCGCCGCGCAGCGAACGGACGCGGAACACGATGGCGCCGAGCGCGACGCCGAGCACGGTGGCGGCGAGTGCGGCGAGCGGCAGCGTCCACAGGAAATTCCAGCCGAGCTTGCCGGCGAGCGCCGCGGTGGTATAGACGCCCACGCCGAAGAACGCGCCGTGGCCGAAGGAGAAGTAGCCGGAGTAACCGCTCAGGACATTCCACGAGGTGGCAAGGACGATCGCGCTCAGCAGCAGATAGCCGAACGACTCGTAGAACGCCGGCAGCCCGAGGTAGGGCAGTCCAATGAGCGCCGCGGCGATCACCGCAAGGGCGATTCTCATCAGAATCTCGCCGGCCGGAAGAGGAGCAGCGCGATCAGCAGGGAAAACGACACCAGCGGCGCCCAGGTCGGATTGGTGACCGCCATGGTTAGCGCTTCGCTCACGCCGATGACGATGCCCGCGACCAGCGGACCGATCGGCCGGCCCAGGCCGCCCATCATCACCGCCGCGAACACCACGCCCATCCAGGCGTAGATCTGCACCGGCGCGAGCGTGTGGTTCAGCGCCAGGCAAAGGCCCGCAACCGCGGCGACCGCCGCGGCCAGCCCCGAGACGAGATAGCCGAGCAGCTTCTCGTTGACGCCGAACGCGGCGGCGATCGGCGCATCCTCGGTGGTGGCGCGGATCGCCTTGCCGAGGTCGGTGAAGCGCAGCACTGCCCACGCGCCGAGCGACAGGACCAGCGCGAAGCCGAGCGTGAAGAGATCGGGGAGCGAGACGAAGAGCGGCCCGACTTTCCAACGCACCGCCGCGTAGGCGTTCTCCATCCGGTGGAAATCGGCCGTCCAGTACCACTGGATTCCCGCCTCGATGATGCTGGTGAGGCCGAAGGTGACGAGCAGCGTGTTGAGCAAGCTGACCGAGAACCGGGTCAGGAACCAGTGCAAACCCATGCCGGCGAGAAAGAACAGCGGCGCGACCACCGCCAGCGTGACGAACGGGTCCAACCGTCCGGAAAGCTGAAACGTCAGGTAACCGCCGAGGAACGCGAGCGCGAAGTGCGCCAGGTTGACCTGGCGCAGCATGCCCCACGACAGGCTCAGGCCGAGCCCGAGCAGGCCATAGAGCGAGCCGATGAAAATCCCCGACAGGACCGACTGGCCCAGCAGGGTCGCGCTCGGCACTTACCCCCCAGCCGCAGTTATTACTACGGTCAGACGACCTTGGCGCCGGGCGCCGCCCACTGCGTCGGGTGCACGACGACCCATTTGCCCTGCTGCAGCTGCTTTATCTTGTACAGGTCGGCGCCCTCGACGTAGTTCTGCGGGCCATTCCACCTCAAGGTTCCGAACAGGGTCTTGACCTCGTTCTTCTTCAACCACGCGCCGATCGCCTTGTCGTCGGTGCCCCTGGTCGCCGTCACCGCCGCCTCGAGCACCTGCCACGCCGCGTACATGATGGCCGACTGCAGGTCGACCGAGGTATACGGAATGCCGGCCTGCTGCGCGCGCTCGGCGTAGGTCTTCACGAACTGCGCGATCGCCGGGTCGTCGGTGAAGGGCGGGTGCGACTCGAAGGTGGTGAGCGCGAGCGAGCCCTGGGCCTCCGGCATCTTCAGCATCGGTCCGGGCGCGGGGAAGAGGTGCACCTGCGCCGGCGGGCGGTAGTCGATCTTCTTCATCGCCTCGAGCATCAGCACCGGATCGACGCCGTTGGTGCCGCCCCAGAGGAAGTCCGGATTCGCTTCCTTGACGCGGCTGGCGATGGCGCCGTAGTCGCGGTTACCGAACTCGTACTCGAGATGCAGCACCTCGGTGAGGCCGCGCTTCTTCAGGACCTCTCGCGCGCCGACCGAGATCGCGTGCACCGACGGAAACTTGCTCGTGACGATGGCGATCGTTTTCGGCGGCTTCGGCAGCTTCGCCGCCGCATCGAAGATGTGATTTGGCCAGACGTTCTCCGGGTCGAACGGCGACCCCGCGGTCTGGAACTGCATGTCGTACTTAGCGAGCTTCGGGATGCCGAACGAAGTGTGCAGCAGCACCTTGTTGTAGCGCTGGGCCACGCCCATCGCGGCGAGGATCGAGGCCGTCGCGTAGGGGCTCTGGATCAGGTCGACTTTGTCCGAGGTGATGAGCTGCTCATACAGCGTGCGCGTCAGCTCGGGCTTGGACTGGTCGTCGCGCAACACCCACTCCACCGGGCGACCGAGCAGGCCGCCGCGCTTGTTCAGGTTCTCGACGCAGATCTCGGCGGTCACCTTGTGAATGATCGCCAGCGAGGCGAGCGGGCCGGTGAGCGGCAGCGTGCTACCGATGCGGATCGGCTTGCCTTGCGCGCGCAGCGTCGGCGGCAGCGCGAGCGTGGACAGGATGGCGCCTCCGGCCGCGAGGGCCCGACGTCGGTCGATTCTCATGCTTGCTCCTCCTCAGGATGTGCGTTTATATTGTCCATACGCCAATGCGTTGTCAATTGTCCAATCCGCGATTTCGGCCATGAAGAAGCGCCGCAGCCGGGGCGTCCAGTCTATTGATACCGGCATCCGCCTGCTCGAAGTTCTCGAGCGCGCGGGCGGCGCGCTCGCCCTGAAGGAGCTGAGCGCGCGCGCCGAGCTGGACCCGAGCGGCGCGCACCGCTATCTGGCGAGCTTTGTGCGCTGCGGACTCGTGGTCCAGGGCGCGGACTCGCGCTACGACTTCGGGCCGCTCGCCCTGCGCCTGGGCCTCGCCTCGATGCAGCGACTCGATCCGATCCAGGCGACCGAGCGCGCGCTCCCCGCCCTGGTCGAGGAGACCGGCTTCACCGCCCTGCTCGCCGTCTGGAGCAACCGCGGCCCGACCGTGGTGCACTGGCAGCGCACCGGCGATCTCGTGACCTCGCTCAACCTCGGCTCGGTGCTGCCGGTGGCGCGCTCTTCGCTCGGCCGCATGCTGCTCGCCTTCCTGCCCGCGGGCGTCACCGCCGAAGCGCTGACACTCGAGGCGAAAAAGGAAAAGCTCGACCGGGAGGTACTGGAGCGCGAGCTCGAGCGCGCGCGCAAGTCGCGCCTCGCCTACGCCGACAAGACCGTGATCCCGGGCCTGTACGCGACCGCGAGCGTCGTGCGCGGCTGGAATGGCGAGGCGGTTTGCGCCGCAGCGTTGATCGGCTCCGACGCCGAGCTCGCCCGTCAGAACAACCCCGCGGCGCTGAAGCTGCGCGCGCTTTGCGACCGGCTATCGGCCGATGCCGGCGCCGCAGAGACCAAGATTGCAGCCTGATCCCGAGGAGAAACGATGCACCTGGTGATGTTCGCCAAAGACAAGCACGCCCGCGCCGGCGTCCTCGACGGCGAGGACATCGTCGACATCAACGCTGCGGATCGCTCGCTGCCGCCGAGCCTCAAAGGCATCCTGGAAAGCGGTGGCTTGGCGCGGGTGAAGAAAGTCCTCAAGTCGAGGAAACACCGCACGCCACTCCGCCGCGCGAAGCTCCTGCCGCCGATTTCCAACCCCGCCCTGCTGCTCTCCGTGGGCATGAACTACCACGAGCACCTGAAGGAGATGAAGACCCCGGTGCCCGAGAAGCCAGCCGCGTTCACCAAGAGCGTGGCCAGCATCATCGCCTCGGGCCAGCCGATCCTGCTGCCGGCCTCCCACCCCGACATGGTCGACTGGGAGGGCGAGTTCACCGTGGTGATCGGCAAGGGCGGCTACCGCATCCCGGCGGCGAAAGCGCTGGATCACGTCGCCGGCTACACCATCGTCAATGACGTCTCGGCGCGCAACTGGGTGGCGCCGATCTTCTCGTCGACCGGGATCATGGGTCCAATCCACGCCTGGGAGCACAACCTGCTCGGCAAGATGATGCCGACCTTCTGCCCGATGGGTCCGTGCATCGCGACCCGGGACGAGATACCCAATCCCGACGACGTGAAGATCGTGACGCGCCTCAACGGCCAGGTGATGCAGGACGCCAACACCGACGACCTGGTGTTCAGCGTGGCGAAGCTGATCGAGTACTACTCGCAGTTCTATCGCTTTCTGCCCGGCGACTGCATCACCACCGGTTCGCCGAGCGGCGTCGGCTTCGGGCGCAACCCCAAGGTGTTCATGAAGGCCGGCGACACGATCGAGGTCGAAGTCAGCGGCATCGGCGTGCTCTCGAACCCGGTGAAAGCGGCATGAAGGGCAAGATCGCGCTGGAGGAGCATTTCGCGGTCGAGGAAACCTTGAGCGACTCGCTGCCGTTCGTGCCGCCCGACTACCAGCCCGAGCTGAAGCACCGCCTGTTCGACTTCCACGAAAAACGCCTGGGCCTGATGGACAAGCATGGCATCGAGATGATGATCCTGTCGCTGAATGCCCCCGCGGTGCAGGCCGTCCCCGATCGGCGCAAGGCGACGGAACTCGCGCGCCGCGCCAACGACGCGCTCGCCGAAGTGGTCGCCAAGCGCCCGGACCGTTTTCAGGGATTTGCCGCCCTGGCGCTGCAGGACGTGGATGGCGCGATCCGCGAATACCGCCGCTGCATGAAGGACCTCAAGTTCAAGGGCGCGCTGGTGAACGGCTTTTCGCAGATCGACGATCCGAACAGCGCCGTCTATCTCGACCTGCCGCAGTACCGCCCGTTCTGGGCGGCAGTGCAGGAATCGGACATGCCCTTCTACCTGCATCCGCGCAATCCGCTGCCGATCCACTCGCAAATCTACGAAGGCCATCCCTGGCTGATGGGGCCGACCTGGGCGTTCGGGCAGGAAACCGCGGTGCACGCGCTGCGCCTCATCGGCTCGGGCCTGTTCGACGAGTATCCGCGCCTGCAGATCGTGCTCGGCCACATGGGCGAAGGCCTGCCCTACAGCATGTGGCGCATCGACCATCGCAACGCCTGGGTCAAGACCAAGCACAAGCACAAGGCGAAGGGGAAGATCGTCGACTACTTCAACGCTAACTTCTACCTGACCACGTCCGGCAATTTCCGCACGCAGACGCTGATCGACGCGATGCTCGAGATCGGTGCCGACCGCATCCTCTTCTCCACAGACTGGCCGTTCGAGAACATCGACCACGCCGCGGACTGGTTCGACGCCGCCTCCATCAGCGAGGCCGACCGCGAAAAGATCGGCCGCTCGAATGCGCAGCGCCTGTTCAAGCTCAACTAGGAGCGCACATGGAATTCGGCTACTTCACCCTCAGCGACAACCACTACCCGAACAACCCGCGCTCGGCCAACCAGCTGGTGCTCGAGATCCGCGAGCAGGCGATCCTCGCCGACAAGATCGGCATGCACTCGGCCTGGATCGGCGAGCACCACTTCGACTCCCTCGGCGTCAACTCGCGGCCCGACCTGCTGCTTGCCAATATCGCCTCGCAGACCAAGAACATCCGGCTGGCGCCGGCGGTGACGGTGCTGCCGCTGCACCACCCGGTGCACGTCGCCGAGATGTGGGCGACGCTCGACCTGCTGTCCAACGGGCGCGTCGACTTCGCCACCGGGCGCGGCTACGACCGCAAGGAGTACGCGCCGTTCGGCGCCGACTTCTTCGCCTCGGCCGAGATCTTTGAAGAAGGGATCGACGTGCTGCTCAAGGCCTGGAACTCGCCCGGCAAGTGGGCGCACAAGGGCAAGTTCTACGACATCCCGGAGATGAGCATCACGCCCCGGCCGGTGCAGAAACCGATTCCCTTCTACGTCGCCTCGTTCTCCAAGACCAGCCTGGAGATGGCGGCCAAGCGCGGCCTCAACATCATCTACGCGCCGTTCGCGGCGGGCATGGTGTTCGGCGGGCTGGACAAGGCGGTCGCGAGCTACCGCGAAGCCTGCGCGCACGCCGGCACCAAAGCCGGCCGGGCGATGTGCAGCTACTTCATCTACATCGCCGACGACGCGAAGCAGGAGGACTACGGGCGCGAGACGCAGATGAGCTACTTCAACCACTGCGTGCTGCAGGCCTTTCCGCAGAAGAAGGAGGACGCGCCGCCGACGATGCAGTACTTCCTGAAGATCGTCGACATCCTGAAGAACATGAAGAAGGAGGACCTGTCCGACAAGTCCATCCTGCTCGGCTCGCCGCAGAAGATCGTCGACACGCTGAAGAAGGTCGAGGCGAGCGGCATCGACGAAGTGATCCTCTACTTCAACGTCGGCAACAAGCCGCACGCGCTGGTCAAGGAGCAAATGCACCGCTTCATGAAGGAAATCGCGCCGCACTTCCAGGGCAAGCACATCGAGCGGATGAGGGTCGCAGCCTGATGTGGGAGGAAGTGGTCGCGCGCGAAGCGGCGCAGCACGACCCGAGGGATTTCCGCAGCGCGCTTGGCGCGTTTCCCACCGGTGTCTGCCTCATCACCACCGTCACGCCGGACAGCCGGCGCGTCGGCCTGACCGCCAACTCGTTCAGCTCGGTGTCACTCGACCCGCCGATGGTGCTGTGGAGCCTGGGGCGCACGGCGAGCAGCGCCCCGGTGTTCCGGGACGCCGAGTACTTCGCCATTAATGTGCTCGCGGCGGGCGACGAGGAGCTGTCGTCGCACTTCGCCAGGCCCGGGGCGGACAAGTGTGTGCAATACGCCGGAAGGCTTACCGAGGGACTGGCGGGGGTGCCCGTGCTGCAAGGCGCGGTGGCGACCTTCGAGTGCCACAGCCGCCACCGCTATTACGGCGGTGACCATATCATCGTCATCGGCGTGGTCGAGCGCTACGCCTACGACGCGGGCCGCGCGCCGCTCGTGTTTCACCGCGGCCGCTACGCGTCGTGCAGCTAGATGCCGGTCGTGACAGCGCTTCCCGCCGCCTCCACCCTTACACGGCGTGAACCTCCTCACACGCCACTGCCGTAATAGTCCTACCGGCTCACTCGCCGAGGTATCTGCGGCTCTGGCAGATGCGACAAGGTGCCGATGCCGCATCGCGGCTCAACTACCCATCACGGAGCTCACCATGAAATTCCTGAAGCTGATTGCTACGTTGGCGCTCGCGTCGTTTGCCGCAACGCTTGTCTATGCCGCAGACGACAAGAAAGCGGATGCCAAAGACAAGTCCGCAACGACGTCCGAAGCCAAGGACAAGGACAAAGCCAAGGACGCTTCGAGCGATACGGACAAGGCTGGCGCAGGCGCCACGACGAAGAAGGAAGACAAGAAGGACGACAAGAAGGAACCGAAGTAAGGATCGCCGTTCCTTTGCTGCTCTGACCGGTACGCCGGTCGGAGCAGCAACTCGTTTTTTGTCGCTGATTCGCGACAACTTTGTCGATTTTGTGAATAGCGCACATCGGCTCGTAGCCGCGCGTTACTGACCCCATTGCGCGTCGCGCCTTAACTTGAAGGCGCATCGCAATGGAGGGCGCTATGAAATGGTGGAAAAGGCTCCGTCGGCTATTCGAGTACGGGCCGCTCTTCGCAGCGCTGGTTCCTACACTGCTTGTCCTTCTCGCTGCCGGGGTGATCCTCGCCAGTGAAGATGGCGCGGCGCCGGTGACAATGCCGACGGTGCCCATTTACATGAAGAGCTAATTGGCCGCCGCCGCGTCCACGCTCCGAGCACCGAGCTGGGCGGCGAGGTGGGCGCTGAGATCACGCGCATCGTCGCCAACCCCGTCGATGAGTGTCGATTTTCGGCGCCGCAGGAACGTCAGGCCGAGGAGGTACAGGCCGGGCGCTTCGGTCACGACGCCGCCGTCGTGGCGGATATTGCCCTTGCGGTCGAGGACCGGCACGTCCAGCCAGGAGTAGTCGGGGCGAAACCCCGTCGCCCAGACGATCGTGCGGATTCCGGCGCGATCGAAATCGAGCCCGAGCGGCGGCGATGCTTCGACGCGCGTCGGCTCGGGGCGATGCGGCGGATCGCCCCTCACGCCGTTTTCCGCGGCCCACTCGTCGATCCGGTTCAGCAGCCGATTCAGCTTGAGGTCGGCGAGCTCGCACACGTTGCGCAATGATCCCGAGAGCTGGGCCTTGCCGTCCCGGATGCCGGCCAGCCGGCCAACGAGCTTCACGCCGAGCGACGTAAGCGCGTTCAGATCGATGTTGCGGCGGTCCGGATAGCCCGCGAGCTGGAACGAGGGCAGGCTGCGCGCGCGCGTGAGGTTCTCGACCTCGTCATAGCGCTCGTCGTTCAGGCCGGTGGCATCCATCCACCACTGCATGTCCTTGCCGCGGTACGTCCGCGTCGCGCGCACGTGCTCGCCGACCGCCAGCGTCACGGGACGTCCCGAGCGCTGGATTTCGTCGGCGAGCTGCGCACCGGTGGCCGCAGCGCCGACGACCAGCACGCCGCCCCGTTGCAGGCTCTCCGGGTTGCGGTACTGAACGGGAGTGAGCTGGGCAATACCCGACGGCACGGCCTCCGAAAGCTTCGGCGGTTGCGCGATGTTGAACCCGCCCGTGGCAAGGACGACCGCCTTGCACTGCCAGGTGCCCTGCGCGGTGGCGACCTCGTAGCCGTCGCCCGTGCGCCGTACGGAAGTGACGCGGCAGTGGGTCTTCAGAGGGGGCGACACGAGCCGCGCGTAACGCTCGAGGAACGCGATGGTCTCGGGCAGCGTGCGGAAACTGTCCGGATCATCGCCCTCGTACCCGAAGCCCGGCAGGCGGCTCTGCCAGTTCGGGGTGAGCAGAGTGAGCGACGGCCAGCGCTCGGTGCGCCAGGTGTTGGCGACCTCGCCGCGCTCGAGGACCACGTGGTCGATCGAGCGCGCGGCGAGCCACCAACTCATCGCGAGCCCGGCCTGGCCCGCGCCGATGATGACCGCCGTCGTGCGCACCGGCGCGCGCCTCGTGCGAGTCGGAGCGCTAGGAGACTTCGACCGTGACGTTGGTCGGGTTGGTGATGATGTCGTAGACCGCGGAGCGCTTCTGCGACTGCGCGACGATCGCCTTGATGTCCTCGGGCGAGGCATCGGCGTCGATCTTGTACGTTACCTTGATGCCGTCGAAGCCGTTGCGAATGTCCTCGTCCATGCCGAGGATGCCGCGCACATCCATACCAGCCTCGAGCGTCGCCGACACGGAGCGCAACTGGACCTTGCGCGCCTGTGCGACGGCCGCGACGCCGGCGGTCAGGCAGCTCGCGAGGCCGGCGAGGACGATCTCCACCGGGGTGGCCGCGTTGTCCTCGGCGGCGAAGATTTCCGGATGGTCGGCATCGAAGTCGTACTTCGCCTTGTGCTTCTGCTCGGCGCCCAGCCCGTAGAAGCTTTGGATGCTGGTGCGGCTGTGGGTGCCCTTAATCCACTTGACCGTCGCGCGCCACTTGAACTTCGCCGCTTCCGGCGCGTTCTTGAGCGCTTCTTGCGCGCCGAACAGCGCTTCGACGTTGACGCCGTTGTTCACGGGCTTGTCGGCCTTAGCTTTTGCCATGGGGATTCTCCAGGTGACCTTCGGGGACTAGAAAAGTATCACTTCTTGGTGGGGGGGTGGGCGCGGCGGATGGTCGGAGACACGACCTTGTCGGAGACGTGGAAGTCCCAGACCGCGGCCCCGCCGCCCGCGGCGGCGAACTCCGCCACCCGCCGCGGCAGGCCGTCCAGGCTCCTGAAGGTCTGCCCGGCGAGCCCGAACCCGCGCGCGATGGCGGCGAAATCGCAGTAGCCGAACACCGAGCCGTCCTCCGGCATCCCCTCCGAGCGCAGCTTGTGCACTTCGGAGCCATACGCACCATCGTTCATCACCACGATCAGGATGTTCAGCCGGTGGCGCTTGATGGTTTCGAGCTCCTGCACGTGCATCATCAGGCTGCCGTCGCCGTCGAACAGCACGACGGTCCGATCCGGGCGCGCCGCCGCCACCCCCATGGCGAACGAGATCCCGTTGCCGATGGCGCCGAACTCGCGGATGGTGAGGAAGTTCTCCTGCGCACGCGAGGGCATCTGCGCGAAAAACCATGAGCAGTGGCCGCTCGAGTTCACCATCTCCCAGTTATCCGGCAAGGCCTTTTCCAGCGCCTCGACCGCGTCGCGCGGGTCGAGCAGCCCGGGTTCGATCTCGAATACGTGGCTGTCGGGTTTCGAATCGCGGATGCGCGCGGCGATCGCGTCGCTGCGCCAACTGCGCTCTCGAGCGGGTAAAGCTCTCGTCAATGCCTCTACCCCAAGGCGAGCATCGGCGCGCACGTGGTGGCGAGCCACTTCCTGGCCCTGACTGACCGCGACAGGGTCGATGTCGATCTGCAGCATTTTCGCCTTGGGCCAGAGCTGGCCGCCGCCGCCGGCGTGGTAGGCGAGCGAGCAGCCGACCGCGATGACGAGGTCGGCTTGCGCGAGGTACTCGAGGCCGACCTCGGGCGTGAAGCTGCCCGAGATGCCGATGCAGAAAGGGTCGTCGTGGAACAACCCTCTCGCCGGCAGCGTCGTCGACAGCAGTCCGCCCGTCCTGGCCGCCAGTGCCCGGCACGCGGGCCCCGCTCCCGCCTCGACCGCGCCCAGGCCGGCGAGCACGACGACCCTCTCGGCGCCGGCAACGAGTTGCGCCGCGCGCGCTATGTCATCGGGGTGTGAAGCCATCGGCGACTGGCGCGGCAGCAGCTCGTGCGAAGGAGTAGGCAGCTTCGCCGCGCCGTCCCAGGGCCGGGCCTGCAGATCGAACGGGATGCCGACGACGACCGGCCGGCGCTCGCGGCGCGCCTGCAGGAATGCGTCGCGCACCGCGACCGGCATGCGCTCGGGCATGTGCAGGCGGTGATAGGCGGCGCCCGTCGCGGTGATGAGCGGCCCCTGGTCGATGTCCTGGTTGTACCAGCCGCTTTTCAGCGGCGCTTCCCCGGCGAACACCACGACCGGCAGATGAGCGCGCACGGCGGCGGGAAGCGCCGTGATCAGTTGCGTCACGCCCGGCCCGCAGGTGACGCTCGCCACGCCCACGTCCCGGCTCTTCCGTGCGAACGCCATCGCGGCAGCGAGCGCGCAATGCTCGTGCCGGACATAGACCATGCGGCATCCGGCCTCGGACAGGCGCGCGGCCCAATTCATGTTCGCATCCCCGAGGAGCGCAAAACACGTGCGCACGCCCTCCTGCATGAACGCCCCGGCGAGGACGTCATACACCCGGGGCTTTGCTTCACTCCTCATCGCTGCGATTTCAGGCGTTCTGGATCACGACCGCGCGCGAGTTGAGGTACGCCTCGAGCGCCTCGGGTCCGCCCTCGGAGCCGTAGCCGGAGTCCTTGACGCCGCCGAAGGGCATCTCGGCCGAGGGCAGCGCGGGCATGTTCATCCAGAGCATGCCCACTTCCAGGCGGCGCGCGAGCAGGTCGGAGTTCCTGAGCGACCGCGTGAACGCGTAGCCCGCGAGGCCGATGGGGAGGCGGTTCGATTCGGCGATCGCCGCCTCCAGCGTGTCGAACGGCTGGATCGCGGCCACCGGGCCGAACGGCTCGTCGTTGAAGATCTTCGCCTCCTTCGGCACGTCGGCGAGGATAGTCGGCTGCCAGAAGTTGCCGGCGTTGCCGATGCGCTGCCCGCCGGTGAGGAGCTTCGCTCCCTTCTTCACTGCGTCCTCGGTGAACCGGGTCATCGCGTCGACGCGGCGCGGGTTGGCGAGCGGGCCCATCTGCGTGCCCTCGGCGAGGCCGTCGCCGACCTTCAGGCCCTTGGCGTGGTCGGTCAGCGCCTGCGCGAAATCGCCGGCGATCGACCGATGGACCAGGAAGCGCGTGGGCGAGATGCAGACCTGCCCTGCGTTGCGGAACTTCGCCGCGCCCGCCGCCTTGACGGCGAGCGCGATGTCCGCGTCCTCGCACACGATCACCGGCGCATGGCCGCCCAGTTCCATGGTGACGCGCTTCATGTGCTGGCCGGCGAGCGCGGCGAGCTGCTTGCCCACCGGGATCGAGCCGGTGAAGGTGACCTTGCGGATCACCGGGTGCGGGATGAGGTAGCTCGAGATCTCCGCCGGCGAGCCGTAGACGAGGCCGAGCACGCCCGGCGGCAGTCCGGCGTCGGCGAAGGCCTTGATCAGCGCCGCCGGCGCGGCGGGCGTCTCTTCCGGCGCCTTGACAAGCATCGAGCAGCCCGCGGCGAGCGCGGCGCCGACCTTGCGCACCACCTGGTTGATCGGAAAGTTCCAGGGCGTGAACGCGGCGACCGGGCCGACCGGGTCCTTGATCACCATCTGGCGGATCGTGACGCTCATGCGCGAGGGCACGATGCGCCCGTAGACGCGGAAGCCTTCCTCGGCGAACCATTCGATGATGTCGGCGGCCGCCAGGGTCTCGGCCTTGGCCTCCGCGAGCGGCTTGCCCTGCTCCTGCGTGAGGAGCGGCGCGATCTCGGCCGCGCGCTCGCGCATGAGCGCGGCGGCCTTGCGCATGATCTTGCTGCGCTCGGCGGGCACCATGTCGCGCCAGACCTCGAAGCCTTTCCGCGCCGCCTCGAGCGCGCGGTCGAGGTCAGGCCGGCCGGCGTGCGCGACGCGCCCGATCTCCTTGCCGGTCGCGGGGTTCAGTACGGGCAGCGTCTTCCCCTCTACGGGGGGCTGCCATTTGCCGTCGATGAAGAGCTGAGTGTCGATGTATCCCATGGCGGTCTCGAGTCCTGGCGGAAAGAGCGCGATGTTAACCCGCTTCCAGGAACCGCCGAGCTTCGTCCTCCGAGCGAAGCCGCACGAACGAAATGTGCGCGTACTCGGGCGATGCCATGAGCGCGGGGTACTTCACGCGGTTGCGGCCGTGCTGCCGAATCGACCATCCGATGATCGACTTGCGCGACAGGAACGCCTCGGCGAACGATTCGCGGTTGCCGCTGCCGGGCCAGAGCTCTTCGCGCGTCGACGCGCGGCGGACGGTGCGTGCGGTGACGCGCCACACCGTGCGCACGAATGACAGGTCGAGCCAGATGACCTGCTGCACGTGCTTCCACTTGATCGGCAGCGTGCGGGTGTAGTTGCCGTCGAGCACCCAGCGCGGCTGCGAGGTGATTTCCTCGATCCTGGCGAAGAACTCCTCGTCCGGGGACTCGCGCCAGCCGGGCTTCCAGAAGAGCGCGTCCATCTCGTAGTACGGCAGCTCGAGCGCCTCCGCCAGAGCGCGCGCGAAGGTCGTTTTCCCGCTGCCCGAGGTCCCGACGACGTTGATGCGCTCCCAGGTCAAGCCGGGGCGACGGCGCGCACCCGCATGCGCTGCAACAGCCACACGAAGGCCGCGAGCAGCGCGGCGGGAATGAAGACCCAGTAGTCGGACGGGCGCTGCGGGTTGGGCAGCTGGATGCCGACCACCTTGTAGCCCTGCTCGATGCCGAGCTTGCGCGCGCGGCTGCCGAACTTCACGTTCGCCACTTCCATGTCGTTGCCGAGCGCGACCAGCGTGACGCCGCCGTTGCGGATCTTCTCGCGCCCGTTCGCACCCGCGCCCATGGGCAGCGCGACCGTCTTGACGATGTCGCGGCCTTCGACGTTCTGGCCGGCGATGCGCAGGATGAGGAGCTCGTCCTCGTCCAGCTTGTCCGCGGTCGCATAGAGCTGGGACACCGGCGCGTTCACGTACTTTGGCGCGAAATAGTCGATCACGAAATCGGGCCGGAAGAAAAGGAACGAAGCGATCAGGAGCAGCGCCGCTTCCCACCAGCGCGAGCGCGTACGGAACCAGCCCATCGTCGCCGCCGCGAAGAGGAGCGAAGCGATGATCGCGCTCGCCACCACCAGGATGAACTGGCCGACGTTGCCGATGCCGATCATCAGGATCTGCGGGTTGAAGACGAACACGAACGGCAGCAGCGCGGTGCGGAAGCTGTACCAGGTCGCCTGCCAGCCGGTGGCGTTCGGATCCTCGCCGGAGATCGCCGCGGCCGCGTACGAGGCGAGCCCCACCGGCGGCGTGACGTCGGCCATGATGCCGAAGTAGAAGACGAAGAGGTGCACGGCGATGAGCGGGATGACGAGCCCGCTGCGCGCGCCGAGCTCGACGATCACCGGCGCCATGAGCGTCGCGACCAGGATGTAGTTCGCGGTGGTGGGCACGCCCGCGCCGATCAGCAGGCAGATGACCGCGGTGAGCACCAGCATCAGGAACACGTTGCCCGCGGAGATGGTCTCGACGAAGTCGGTCATCATCAGGCCCATGCCGGTGAGCGTGATCGCGCCGACGATCAGGCCCGCGCTCGCGCAGGCGACCGCGATGCCCACCATGTTGCGCGCCGAGAGCTCCAGGCCGCGCCAGACGTCCGCCAAGCCCTTGCGCAGGCCCGCTCCCATGCTTCCGCTTTTCCGGAAAAAAGCCGTCGCGGCCGGGTGCACGATGACCAGGCCGATCGCAGTGACCGTGCCCCAGAAAGCCGAGGTTCCCGGCGACAGCTCCTCGACCATCAGCGCCCACAGCAGCACCACGATCGGGATGAAGAAGTGCATGCCGGCTCGCACGGTGGGCCAGGTGCGCGGCAGGTGCAGCGTCGGCGCCTTCGGGTCGTCGAGCGGCAGGTCGGGGTAGCGCGAGGACCACGCGAGGAGGGTGAAGTAACTAACAAGAACGACAACCGCAAGAACCCAGTTGGCCGACTCGCCGAACAGCGCGCGCACGCCGGTGATCAGGTAGTACACCGCGAAGATGGCGAGCAGCGTCCCCACGAATCCGAGGAGCCAGCCGAGCAGCCGGGCGCGCCAGGGCCGGTATTCCGCCTTGAGCGGCTGGATGCCGTACTTCAGCGCCTCGAGATGCACGATGTAGAAGAGCGCGATGTAGGAGATGAGCGCTGGCAGGAAGGCGTGCTTGATGATCTCGGAGTACGGAATGCCGACGTACTCGACCATCAGGAACGCGGCCGCGCCCATCACCGGCGGCGTGATCTGGCCGTTGATCGACGAGGCCGCCTCGATCGCCCCGGCTTTCACGCCGCTGTAGCCGGTGCGCTTCATGAGCGGGATGGTGAAAATGCCGCCCGACACCACGTTCGAGACCGACGAGCCCGATACCAAGCTGTTCGCGGCCGACGAAACCACCGCCACCTTGGCCGGGCCGCCGCGCAGGTGGCCGAGCAGCGCGAGCGACACCTGCAGCATGAAATTGCTCGCGCCGGCGATGTCGAGCATGGTGCCGAACATCACGAACAGGAACACGAACGCCACCGATACGCCGAGCGCGACACCGTAAACGCCCTCGGTGGTAAGCCAGAAGTGCGACACGAAGCGCGAGAGCGAGGCGCCCTTGTGCAGGAGCGCATCGGGCATGTACGGGCCGGCGAACACGTAGAGCAGGAACAGGCCCGTGGTGATCAGCATGCCGAAGCCCATGGCGCGGCGCGTGGCTTCGAGCATGATCAGCACGCCGACCCCGCCGGCGACGAGATCCATGGTGGTCGGGTTTCCGGGGCGCTCGGCGAGCTCGCGGTAGAACAGGAAGAGATAGCCGGCGCAGAAGCCGCCCACCAGCGCGAGCAGCCAGTCGGCAACCGGCACGTGCTTCCGCGGCGAGCTGGCAAAAGCCGGGAATACGAGGAACGCGAGGAACACCGCGAACATCAGGTGGATCGCGCGCGCTTCGGTGTCGTTCAGCACGCCGAAGCCGAGCACGAACGGCAACGGCGAGGCGTACCAGAGCTGGAACAGCGACCACGCCGCGCAGACGCCGAAGATCAGCTTGCCGGTGAGCCCGGCGGCCTTGCGGCCGCCGGTATCGGCATCCTCGACGAACTGCTGCAGGTCAGCCGAGGTTCTTGCCTCCGCCGCCATCCCCCTCCCCTGGGGTTAGGAAACTGCTATTTGATCCAGCCCTTTTCCTTGTAGTACTTGGCCGCGCCGTCGTGCAGCGGCGCCGACAGGCCGTCCTTCACCATCGCCTTCGGGTCGAGCACGGCAAGCGCCGGGTGCAGCTTCTTGAACTCGTCGAAGTTGTCGAACACGGCCTTCACCGCGACGTAGATCGTGTCGGCGGGCACCTTCGAGGACGACACCAGCGTGGCGAGCACGCCGAAGGTTTTGGTCTCCTGCGGATTGTTCGGGTAGAGGCCGGCCGGAATCGTGGCGTAGCCGTAGTAGGGCTTCGCCTTCACCAGCTTGTCGACCGCCGCGCCGGTGAGCGACACGAGCTTCGCGCCGCAGGTCGTGGTCGGGTCCTGGATATTGGCCGAGGGATGGCCCACGCCGTAGAAGAAGCCGTCGATCTTGCCGTCGCACAGCGCCGGGCCGTGCTCGTCGGCCTTGAGCTCCGCGGCGAGCGAGAAGTCGGAAAGCTTCCAGCCCATGGTGGACAGCAGCTCCTCCATCGAGGAGCGCGTGCCCGAGCCGGGATTGCCGACGTTGAAACGCTTGCCCTTGAAGTCCGCGAAGCTCTTGATGTTCGCCTCTTTTCGCGCCAGCACGGTAAAGGGCTCGGGGTGCAACGACATTACCGCGCGCAGCTCCTTGAACGCGCCGTCCTTGAACTGCGACTCGCCCTTGCTGGCGTTGTAGTGCACGTCGGACTGCGCGACGCCGAGGTCAAGCTCGCCGGCCTTGATGGTGTTGATGTTGAACACCGAGCCGCCGGTGGATTCCACCGAGCAGCGGATGTTGTGCTTGGAGCGGTCCTTGTTCACCAGGCGGCAGATCGCGCCGCCCGCAGCGTAGTACACGCCGGTGACGCCGCCGGTGCCGATGGTGATGAATTTTTGTTGGGAATACGCGGGAGCAGATCCCGCAAGTGCAGCGCTCACGGCTGCGAAGACCACAAGTCGCTTCATATTGTTTCCTCCTCGAGAGTGGCGATGGCCGTGCCTAGTTTATCGACAAGTTCGTCCAGCTGCGCTTCCTCGGCGATGAAGGGCGGCGCGAGCAGCACGTGGTCCCCCTGCACTCCGTCGAGCGTCCCGCCCATCGGGTAGCACATGAGGCCCGCCTGCATCGCCTTGCGCTTGACGCGCGCGTGCACGCGCAGCTTCGGATCGAACGGCTTCTTCGTCGCGCGGTCCTCGACCAGCTCGATGCCGCGGAACAGGCCACGGCCGCGGATCTCGCCGACGTGCGGATGCTCCGCAAAAGCATTCTTTAGTCTCTTTTCGAGGGCATGGCCCAAGGGGGTGACGCGAGCGAGAACCCCGTCCTCGTGCAAGCGTTTCTGAACCGCCAGAGCGCCCGCGCACGCTGCGGCATGGCCAATGTACGTATGCCCGTGCTGGAAGAATCCCGTACCGCGCTGGATCGTGTCGCAGATTTCCTTCGACACCAGCAAGGCCCCGATCGGCTGATAGCCGGCGCCAAGGCCTTTCGCGACCGCGACCATGTCGGGAACGACGCCTTCCTGCTCGAAGGTCCAGAGCGTTCCGCAGCGCCCCATGCCGCACATGACCTCGTCGAGGATCAGCAGCACCCCATGGCGGTCGCAGATGTCCCGCACGCGCTTGAAGTAGCCCGGCACGGGGGTCGCCGCGCCGAGCGTCGCTCCCGCCACGGTTTCGGCCACGAACGCGATGACGGCTTTTTCTCCAAGGGAAGCTATGGCCTGCTCGAGCTCCTTGGCGAGGCGCTCGCCATAAGCCGCATCGCTCTCCCCGGGCTGCTTGCCGCGATAGGAATAGCAAGGCGAAACGTGCGTGGTCTTGATCAGTAGTGGCTCGAACTGCTTGCGCCGCCACTGGTTGCCGCCGACGGCGAGCGCGCCCAGCGTGTTGCCGTGATAGGACTGGCGCCGACCGACGACGTACGCGCGCTGCGGCTCGCCCTTCTCGACAAAATACTGGCGCGCGAGCTTGAGCGCGGCCTCGATCGCCTCCGAACCGCCCGAAACGAAGTAGACCTTGTCGAACGACTTCGGCGCGCGCTCGATCAGCGCATCGGCGAGCGCCTCCATCGGCTCGTTGGTAAAGAACGACGTGTGTGCGAACGGCAGCTTCTCGAGCTGGCGCTGGATCGCGGTAACGATTGCAGGGTCGGAGTGGCCAAGGCACGACACTGCTGCACCGCCAGAAGCATCCAGGTAACGCTTGCCGTCCCGGTCGTAAAGGTAGGCGCCCTCGCCGCGCACCGCGACGGGATATTTCAGGCGCGGATCGCGGTGGAAGACGCGGGTCATCGCGCGATCATTCTACGACCTCGTTGGCGCGCAGCACGAGCGGCGGCGGAATCCTGATGCCGAGCGCCTTTGCCGTTTTCGCATTGATGGCTAGATCGAACTTGCTGATCTGCTCCACGGGAAGGTCGGCCGGCTTCGCGCCCTTGCGGATGCGCTCGACGTAGCTTGCGGCCAGGAGGTGGGCTTCGGAGTAGCTCGGACCGTAGCCCGCCAGGCCGCCGGCCTCGGCGAACTCCTTGGCACCGTAGACCGCCGGCAGGCGGTGCTTGAGGGCAAGCTGCGCGATACGCGCCATATGCGCGGCAAACAGCGGATCGCCGAGCACGATGAGCGCGTGCGGCCGCTGCGCCGCGACCGCCGCTACTGCCTGATCAAGGTCCGCAGCCGCCCGCGCCTCGACCAGCTGCAGCTCCATGCGCAGCTTCGCCGCTACCGACTTCGCCTCCGCCACTTGTCGCTTCTGGAACACCGCGTTCGCCGGATTCCAGAGGGCGGACACGCGAGCGGCCGCGGGCAGCATCTCGCGTACCAGCTCGAACTGCTTGCCGACCACGTCCACTGCATTGGATGCGGTCCCGGTGACGTTGCCGCCCGGCCGGCCTAGGCTCGCCACCAGCCCCAGGCCTACCGGGTCGTCGACGCCGACCATCACGATCGGGATCGAGCCCGTGCCCTTCTTGGCGGCGAGCGCGGCTTGGGTTGCCCGGACCGCGATCACATCGACCTTGAGCCGAACGAGCTCGTCGACCAGCGCCGGCAGCCGGTCGAAGTTTCCGTCCGCGGAGCGGTACTCGATCACCATGTTCCGGCCCTCGGTCAGGCCGAGGCGCTGCAGCTCCTGGCGGAACACCTGCTCGCGCGCCGGCTGGGCGACCGGCGTGAGATAGCCGACCTTGAAAGGTCCGCCCGAGGGCTGTGCGTCGCAGGCGAGCGACGTGCACAGGAGCCAGAACAGCGCGGCGATTGTTGCGCCGCGGCAAGTTCTCTTCGGTGGTTGATGCGTGCGCGCATTGGAGCGCAAGATTGCGCTCCCGGACGGAGGAAGCCCCATGGTCGAATTCAACCTTAACGGAAAGCGCGTCGCATCGAAAGCCGAGGCCGAAACACCGCTGCTCTGGGTGATCCGCGACGAGCTCAAGCTCACCGGAACCAAATACGGCTGCGGCATCGCGCAGTGCGGCGCGTGCACGGTCCATGTCGATGGCGCGGCGGTGCGTTCCTGCGTAACCCCGGTTTCTTCGGTCAAGGGAAAGCAGGTGACGACGATCGAAGGCCTGGCGCCGAATTCGTCGCATCCGCTGCAGAAGGCGTGGATCGCCGAGGAGGTGCCGCAATGCGGCTACTGCCAGTCGGGCCAGATCATGAAGGCCGCCGAGCTCCTCAAGTCCAATCCCAAGCCTTCGCGCGAGCAGATCGTGAGCCACATGAACGGCAACATCTGCCGCTGCGGCACCTATCACCGGATCATCGCGGCCATCCAGCGCGCGTCTAAGGAGGCCTGATCATGGATCGCAGAGACTTCTTCAAGGTCAGCGGCGGGCTGACGTTTGCATTCGTCCTCCCGGGAATCGCAGAAGCCAATACCGGGAAACCCATCAACGCCTGGGTCCGCATCGCGCCCGATGGCACCGTGACGATCTACAGCACTGGCGCGGAGATGGGCCAGGGCTCGATGACCTCGCTGCCGCTCATCCTCGCCGACGAGATGGACGCCGACTGGTCGAAGGTGAAGATCGAGTTTGCGCCCGCCGATCCGACGATGTACGGCTATACGTTCCAGAACGCCAAGGCGATGGCGATCGTCGGCAGCCGCGCGGTGATGCTCTACTACAACGACCTGCGCGTTGCCGGCGCACAGGTTCGGAAGGTGCTGCTAGCGAACGCAGCGGAGCACTGGAAGACCGATGTGAAGAATCTGCGCACAGAGCCGGGCGTGGTGATAAGCGGTGATGGGAAAAAGCTCAGTTATGGCGAGATCGCCGCGTTCGCCAAAGTGCCCTCGCCTTTGCCTTCCATCGATAAGAGTGAACTCAAGGACAAAAGCGAATTTCGCTACATCGGCAAGTCGATGCCGAGGCGCGACACGCCGCTCAAGGTCAACGGCAGCGCGCAGTACGCGATCGACGTCGACCTGCCGGGGATGGTGTACGCGACGGTGCGGCACTCGCCGGTGCACGGCGGCGCGCCCGAAAGCTGGAACGAAGCGAAGGTGAAGTCGATGCGCGGCGTCCTCGGCACGGTGCGCCTGCCCGACGGCGTGGCGGTGCTCGCCGACAGCCTGCCGCACGCCCTGGCCGCGCGCCAGGCGCTCGAGGTGAAGTGGAACAAGGGCGCCGCGGACGGATTCGATTCCGAGGCTCAGTTGCAGACCTCGTATGCCAAGGTTCACTCGGATCCCCAGGCGAAAACCCAGACGCTCGATTCGAAGGGCGACGCGAAAAGCGCGTTCGGCGCGGCGGCGAAGACCTACAAGGCCGAGTACTTCAGCGACTACGGCTACCACGCGCAGATGGAACCGTTGAACGCGGTCGCCCGATTTGCTTCTTCCGGCGACCGCGTGGAAGTCTGGGAAGGCACGCAGGATCCCGGCAGCTCGCGCATGGCGGTGGCCAAGGCGGTGGGGCTTTCCCCCGAGCAGGTGACGATCCACCAGTGCTACATGGGCGGCGGCTTCGGCCGCCGCACGCTCGGCGACTACGCGGCCGAAGCAGCGCGCATCGCGAAAGAGTCGAAGCGTGCGGTGAAGCTTGTCTGGACGCGCGAAGAAGACCTCGGCTACGGCATGTTCCGGCCGCAGGCTTTCCAGTGCCTGCAGGCGGCGCTGGACAAGGACAGGAAAGTGAACGGCTGGACGCACTGCGTCGTCGGCGACGGCGGCGTGCTGCTGCAGACCGGCATTCGCATTTCCTATTACCAGGTGCCGAACCAGCACATCGAGTCGCGCGGCGTGTCGCACGGCATCCGCCTCAAGCACTGGCGCGCGGTGGGCCACGTGTTCAACGTCTACGCGATCGAATCGTTCATCGACGAGATGGCCGCAGCGGAGGGGATCGATCCGATCGCTTTCAGATTGGAGAGGATGCACATTTCCCCCCGGGCGCGGGCCTGCTTCGAGAAGGTCGCGCAGATGTGCGACTGGAAAGCGCCGCGGCCGCGGGGCCGCGCGCTCGGGCTCTCGATCAGCGAGCGCTCCGGCTCGCTCGGCGCCGGCGTGGCGGAGATCTCGCTCGACCGCGCGTCCGGAAAGATCAAGGTGCACAAGACCTGGCTCGCGGTCGACGGCGGGCTGATCGTGCAGCCCGAGATGGCCAAGGCCAACATCGAGAGCGGCATCCTCTACGGCCTGTCCAGCGTGCTGCACGAGCGCGTGACGATGAAGGACGGCGTGGTGCAGCAATCGAACTTCCACGACTACCACGTGCTGCGCATGGCGGACCTGCCCGAGACGATGGAGGTCGCCTTCGTCGAGCGCGACGCGCCGCCGAGCGGCCTCGGCGAGATCGGCAACCCGTGGGTCGCCGCGGCGGTTGCGAACGCGTTTCACAAGCTGACCGGCAGGCGCCTGTACCATATGCCGTTCACGCCGGCACGCGTACAACAGACTCTAAAAGCCTAGGAGGAGAGACGATGAAGCAGTTGGTTGCAGCGGTTGCGATCCTCGCGCTCAGCACGGGCATCGCCACCGCACAAACGAAGATCAAGTACGCCCTCGGCGACGTCCTGGGCATCGACGACCTGCCGCTGCTGGTCGCGGCCGAGCGCGCCAAGAAGCGCGGCGTCGAGGTCGAGGTCACCTCGTTCAAGAACGAGGACATCGCCACCCAGGCGGTGATCAACGGCCAGGCCGACGTCGGGCAGGGCACGCCCTACGCCGCGCTCGAGAAGGTGAACGTGCCGATCCGCTTCTTCGTGCAGCTCTGGTCGCTGCAGTTCTTCCCCGTAGTGGCGAACGAGCATTACAAGAGCTGGAAGGACCTCGACGGCCAGGAGATCGCGGTGCAGGGCCGCGGCTCCGGCACCGAGGCGATCATGCTGCTGATGGCCAAGCAGCACGGCATCAAGTACAAGAACATCAGCTATGTGCCGGGCTCGCAGGTGCGCGCGCTCGCGATGCTGAAGGGCAACATCCGCGCCACGATCCTCGACTCGACCAACAAGAACTTCCTCCTGAAGGAGGGTGGCAGCAAGTTCACCGTGCTGCCCCTGGGCAACGTCAAGGCGAGCGACGAGGCGCTTTTCGCGCGCCTGGACTACCTGCAGAAGAACGAGGCCGCCATCAGCGTGTTCGTCGAGGAGCTGGTGCGCGTCAACCGCGAGATCAACAAGGACCCGGCCTCGATGGTCGCCGTGCGCAAGCAGCTCGGCCTGCTCAAGGACCTGCCGGCCAAGCTGGACGAGGAGATCCCGACCTACTTCAAGGACGGCGTGGCGAACGGCATCTTCCCGAACGACGGCGGGGGCGAGAGCGCGGCGAAAAACGACCTCGAGTTCTACGCGCTCTCGGGCTCGATCAAGAAAGAGAACCCGAAGATCGAGGATTTCTGGCACCTGGCTCCGCTAAAGGCGGCCTTGGCGAAGCTCAAGTAATTTGCGGCGCTGGCAGCTAGCGTCGTTCGCGCTGTTCTTCGGGCTGTGGGAGCTCGCCGGCCGCTGGCCGGTGAGCCCCGCGTTTCCCCCGTTTTCTCAAACGATGGTCGGGCTGTGGCAGATGGTGCTCGATGGTTCTCTCGCCAAGGCCTACTGGATCACCGCGCAGCCGTTCGCGCTCGGCATCGTGCTCTGCGCCCTCGCCGGCATCGCCTTCGGCATCGGCATGGGGCTTTCGCGCCTCATCGAATGGCTCAGCCTGCCGGTCTTCGTCATCCTGCAGGCGGCGCCGATGGCGGCGATCATCCCGCTGCTCACCTACATGTACGGCATCGGCCTCACCTCGAAGGTGCTGGCGGTGATCATGCTGGCCGCGCCGGTGATCGTGATGAACTCCTACAAGGGCATCCGCAATACTCCGCCATCGCTGCTGCAGATGTGCCGCTCGTTCCAGGGCACTCGCGTTCAGGAGGTGCTGAAGATCGTGCTGCCGCACGCAGCCGCGCTGATCTTTGCCGGTCTGCGGCTGGGCCTGGCGATGGGCTTCATCGGCATCGTCATCGCGGAGCTGCTCATCACCCCGACCGGCGTCGGCGACCTCATCAGCTACCACAGCTCGACGGCCGACTATCCGAAGATGTTCGCTGTCATCGCCTCGATCGTCGCGGTCGCCGCGATTTCGCTGCAGCTGCTCCAGCGTCTCGAGCAGAGATTGTTTCCATGATTGTCGAGGTCAAGGGCGTCGGGAAGACCTACGACAACGGCGTTGAAGCGTTGCGCGACGTCAACCTGGCCTTTCCCCAGGGCCAGCTCACCACGCTCCTGGGCCCCAGCGGCTGCGGCAAGACCACCCTCCTCAAGATCATCGCCGGCCTCATTCCACGCAACGGCGGAGAGGTTCTCGTCAAAGGAAAGCCCGTTGAAGGCCCGGGTCCCGAAAGAGCGTTCGTGTTCCAGGATTTCGCGCTGCTGCCGTGGGCGAGCGTGCTGCGCAACGTCGCTTTCGGCCTCGAGCTGCGCGGCACGCCGCGCCCGGAGCGCGAGGAGGTGGCGCGCAAGTACATTGCCGAAGTCGGCTTGAAGGGCTTCGAGCACCGCTACCCGGCGCAGCTCTCCGGCGGCATGCGCCAGCGCGTCGGGCTCGCGCGCGCGCTGACCGTCGACGCCGACATCATCCTGATGGACGAGCCGTTCTCCTCCGTCGACGAGCAGACGCGGCGCAAGTTCCAGGAGGACCTGCTCGATCTCCTGCGCCACCACCAGAAGACGGTGATCTTCGTCACCCACTCGATCGAGGAGGCGGCGTACCTCTCCGATCAGATCGCGCTGCTCTCGCCGCGGCCGGGCCGCGTATCGAAGATCGTGCGGCCGAACGTCGACCACAGCCGCAGCCCGGACGAGATCCGGCGCGACCGCGGCTACCTGGATACCGTCGACGAGATCTGGGGCATGCTCCGACAGTACGTATGAAGACATACGTATGAGGACCCTGCTCTCTCTTGTCGTGTGGTTCGTGCTCTGGGAGATCGCCGGGCAGCTGAAGCTCTCGACCATCGTGCCGCCGTTCAGCGCGGTGATCGAAGCCGCGATCGAGATCGCCCCGACGGAGAAGTTCGCGAAGGCGGCGATCATTACGCTGCGCTCGTTC
>DASRIR010000253.1:0-10427 GCA_035649875.1 Burkholderiales bacterium
GAGGCGGTGCGATTCCTCGAGCAGCGAGATGACCAGGATCGCGCCCGCCGCCGACATGAACGCCGAGTACACGCCGGTGCCCACCCATTCGGCTGCGATGTAGAAGGCGGCGAGCGCGCCGGCGTTGCCGACCTGCAGCGCAGTGAGGTCAGGCCAAGCGCGCCACATCGTCGCGGCGAACGCGGCGGCGAACAGCACGCGCCCGATGAGCGCCGGCACCACGACGTTCGGCATCCAGGCGAGCAGCACGGCTTCCAACCCGAGAAGCGCGAGCCAGCCGTAGGCCGCGCGCCACCGCACCCCGCGGTCGGGAAGGATCATCGCGGCGAGCACGTTGAGCGACACCAGCACGACGCTCGCCCTGTCCACGGCCTGAGTCGGGAAGGCGTTGTAGGCGGCGAACGCGCCGAGAAGCGAAGCCACGATCACGAAGGCGCGGCCCCGGTTGAAGCGCCACGCCATGCCCAAGGCGGTGAGGAGCAGCGCGTAGGGCCCGGCGGTACGCAGGCCGGAGAGCGACGGGGGCAAGGGCGCGAGCCAGGCGAGCAGCGCCGTCGCGACCAGGATGGCGGCCGGAATCCAAGCCGGCCGCAGGGCTTTCAGGAAATCGTCGTCAAGCCGTAGCTTCAAGGCGATCCGGCCTGAAGCCGACATCGCACACCCTCCCGCGCTGGGCGCGCTTGCCCATGTGCTCGGCAAGCTGCTTCGCCTCCAGCGTCGCGGAGGCCCGGTTCTTCCGCTTGATGCCCGAGACCGCAAGCGTGTTGCCGTCGCTCATCAGCACCGAAGCGAGCTTCTCGTTCTCCGGCACGGCGAGGAGCTGAACCCCGACCCCGCCGTTCGGCCGCTCCGGCACTTCTTCGATTCCAAACAAGAGAAGGCGGGAGTCGGACGACAGCGCTGCAACGAACTTCTCCTCCTTGACGAACGCCGGCGGCTGCGCGGCCGCACCCTGGTCCACCTTCATGAAGTCTTTGCCCTGGCGCGTCTTGGTCGCGAGGTCGCCGAGCTTGCACAGGAAGCCGAGCCCCGCCGAGCTGTTCATCAGCAGGCGCGTCTCCGCGTTGCCCGAGCCCATCCAGACGATGTCGTCCGAGCCCGAGTTCACCAGCGTGTTGACGTGCGCGCCGTCGCCGCGCCCGGAGGGAATGTCGGCCGCCGCCACGCTGAAGGTCTTGCCCGAGGCGGCGAGCACCGTGACCGGATCGATCGTCTTGCATTCGAGCGTCTGGAGCAAGGCATCACCATCTTTGAAGCTCAATTGAGACACATCCAGGCCGTGTCCCGTGCGCGCGCGGATCCAGCCCTTGCGCGAGAGGATCACCGTTACCGGCTCCTCGACCACCGTGCGCTCCACCTGCGCGCGCTCCGCAGTCTTGATCAGCGTGCGCCGCTCGTCGCCGTACTTTTTGGCATCGTCCTGCAGCTCCGACACGACGAGCTTCTTTAGTTCTTTGTCATCATCCAGCAACGCTCTCAGTTGTTTTTTTTCTGTTTCAAGCTTCTTACGCTCGTCGTTCAGCGCCACGCCGTCGAGCTTGGTGAGCTGGCCGAGCCGCAGGTTGACGATGTCCTCCGCCTGCCGCTCGGTGAACTTGTACTTCTCGCGCAGCTTCTGCTTCGCCTCGGGCTGGTCCTCGCTCGCGCGGATCAGCTTGATGATCTCGTCGATCTTGACGTAGGCCATCAGGCGGCCCAGGACGATGTGCAGGCGCTCCTCGCACTTCGTCAGCCGGAACTCGGTGCGCCGGCGCACCGTGTCGACGCGGAACTCGCCCCACTCGCGCAGCGTGTCGACGATGCCTTTCGTTTCCGGCAGCCCGTCGCGCCCGAGCCAGGTGAGGTTCACCGCGTAGCGCGACTCGAGCGAGGTGTGGACCATGAGCGCGGCCATCAACTCGTTTTCGTTTTGTCTGGAACTTCTTGGTTCAATTACCAGGCGCAGCTTGCTCTTGCGATCGCTCTCGTCGCGCACCGACTCGACCTGGTCGAGGATGAACTGCTTCATCCTGCGCTGTTCCTGCGAGATGTCTTTTTTAGATAAAGATTTTGGGTTTGCGAGCGCCTCGACCTCCTCCATCACCTGCTTCACCGACACGCCGTGCGGCAGCTCCGTGACCACCATGCGCCACTGCCCGCGCGCGAGCTGCTCCTTCTCGTACTTGGCTCTTAAGAGCAAAGATCCTCTTCCGGTGGCGTAGGCCTCCTTGATCTCTTCCTTGGGCGAGATGATCTGCCCGCCGCCCGGAAAGTCCGGGCCGGGCAGAAACTCGAGCACGTCCTCGAGCTTCGCGCGCGGATGCTTGATCACGTGCGCGGCGGCGGCGGCGACCTCCTTCAGGTTGTGCGACGGGATGCGGGTGGAGAAGCCGACCGGAATTCCAAATGAGCCATTGAGCAGGCCGAACGGAACCCGCGCCGGGAGCAGCACGGGCTCTTCGAACTTGCCGTCGTAGTTCTTGATGAAATCGACGGTGCCCTCCCCGATTTCGCTCAGCAAGAGCTCCGCATACCGCGACAGCTTCGCTTCGGTGTAGCGGTAGGCAGCCGCCGCGTCGCCATCGCGCGAGCCGAAATTCCCCTGCCCGTCGATCAGCGGATAGCGCATCGAGAACGGCTGCGCGAGGTGCACCATCGCCTCGTAGGTCGAGCTGTCGCCGTGCGGGTGGTACTTGCCGAGCACCTCGCCGACGTAGCGCGCGCACTTGGAGAACGACGTCGCGCCGCTCATCGCGTAGAGGATGCGCCGCTGGACCGGTTTCAACCCATCCGCTATTTCCGGTAGGGCCCTGGCTTTTACCGTGGAAACTGCATAACCCAGGTACGCGTGCGAGGCGTGCTGCTCGATCGGCGTCGCGTCGTCGCCGTTGTTGGTGAAGAGGTCTCCGGTTCTGGTGTCGTCCATGGCCTTACTTGAAAAGGTCTAGCTGTTTGTCCGCGGCGTGCGCGGCAAGTTCTACGGCGGATTTCGCCTTGGCGAGCTCGTCGGCATACCCCGCGCGCCCGCCGGCCTCCCACTTGTACTTGCCGCGCGGATCGAGGTTGTGCGCGACCAGGAGTGTGACTTTCCCCAGCTTCTGCTTGCCGAGCCACAACACGTGGCCCTGATACGCCCGCTCCCAGGCGGGTTTTAGTTTTTTCTTTTTAGACGTCCGCTTCAACGGTCTTCCAGTGCTCCCGCATCCAGTTGCGCCGCTCCTCGGCCTCGCCGGCGTCCATCAGCTTCTCGAATTCCTTCCGCACCTTTGCCAGGTTCTTGGTGGAGAACTCCATGCGCACCAGGCGCCGCGCGTCCGGGTTCATGGTGGTTTCCCAGAGCTGCTCGGGGCTCATCTCGCCCAGGCCCTTGAAGCGCGAGATCTCCCAGCTGCCGTCCTTCACCTTTTCTTTCTTCAGCGAAGCGAGCGTCTCCTCGAGCTCGTCGTCGTCCAGGCAATAAACCCTCCGCGCGGGCTTGCCCTTGCCCTGGCTCGGCACCTCGACCTTGTAGAGCGGCGGCTGCGCGACGTAGAGATGGCCGGCCTCGACCAGGCCCGGCGCGTGCATGAAGAAGAAAGTCAGGAGCAGCGCCTGGATGTGGCCGCCGTCGACGTCGGCGTCGGTCATCACGATCACCTTGCCGTAGCGCAGCGAGCTCAGGTCGACCTTCTCTTCCGCGCCGTGCGGGTCGACGCCGATCGCGGTGGCGATCGCCTGCAGCTCCTTGTTGGCGAGCACGGTGCGGCTGTCCTTCGACATCGTGTTGAGCACCTTGCCGCGCAGCGGCAGCAGCGCCTGCGTCTCCTTGTCGCGCGCCTCCTTGGCAGAGCCTCCCGCGGAGTCCCCCTCGACGAGAAACAATTCGTTTCGAGCGATGTCGCCCGAGGCGCACTCGACCAGCTTGCCCGGCAGCGTGGCGATGCCGCTCGACTTCTTGCGCTCGACCTTCTTGCCCTTGGCGAGCCGCGCCATCGCCTGCTCGATCGCGAGCTCGACGATCTTCTTGCCTTCGTCGACGTGCTCGTTCAGCCAGAGCTCGAACGCGTCGCGCACGCACATCTCGAGCAGGCGCGCGGCGTGGCGCGTGGTGAGCTTCTCCTTGGTCTGGCCATGGAACTGCGTGCGCACGATGCGCGCCGAGAGCGTGAAGCAGGCGCGCTGCCACAGATCGTCCGGAATCAGCTTCACGCCCTTGGGCGCGAGGCTGCGCCCGTCCATGAATGCCTGCAGCGCGTCGAAGATGCCCGAGCGGAAGCCCGCTTCGTGCGTGCCGCCCGAGCGCGTCGGGATCAGGTTGACGTGGCTGTCGGCGAACACGTCGCCCTCGGCCACCCAGCCGATGGCCCACGACGCGCCTTCGCCGGGCTCGATGTCCGTTATGTCCTTTGTTGTTTTTTCATCGAAGAATTTTTCCCCCGTGAATAGCGGCGCGACCAGTTGGCGCCCGTCGAGCATGAACTCGAAGTACTGCGCCATGCCGCGCTCGTACTTCCAGAGGCGCGTCTGCTTGCCCTCGACCTCGAGCGCCATCGTCAGCCCGGGCAGCAGGTACGCCTTCGAGCGCACCAGGTGCTCGAGCTCGTTCATCGGGATGTTGGCCGAGTCGAAATACTTGGGGTCAGGCCACAGGCGCACGATCGTGCCGGTGCGTTTTTCTTTGATTTTTTCCGATTTGAGCTTGTTCTTGAGCTCGCCACCTTCGAACGTGATGGTGTGCTTCTGTCCATCCCGGAAGACCGTGACCTCGCAGCGCTTGGACAGCGCGTTCGACACCGCCACGCCGACGCCGTGCAGGCCGCCCGAGATGTGGTACACGCCGTCGCCCGAGCGCGAGAACTTGCCGCCGGCGTGCAGCATGGTGAAAGCAACCTCCACTGCCGGCTTCTTCTCTTCCTTGTGCAGGTCGACCGGCACGCCGCGGCCTTCGTCCTCGACCTGGAACGAGCCGTCCTTGAACACGCTCACCGTGATGCGCTTGCCGAAGCCGGCGAGCGCCTCGTCGACCGCGTTGTCGATCGCTTCCTGCACGATGTGCAGGGGATGCACCGTGTGGGTGTACATCCCCGGCATGCGGCGCACGGGCTCGAGGCCCTTCAGCGCCTGGATGGCGGATGCGTCGTAAACCTGGGGCTTGGCCATGTATCTAGTGCCTTCCGGCTCCTCCAGCCACTACCTATTGTACCTTTGCGGGCACGTTTGAGTGCGCCTGCGCGAAGCGCTCGATGCTCGCCGCGACCGAAGTCGCGAGCGGGGCCTCGTCCCACAGCTGGAGCAGCTGCTTTTGCATGCGCAGCGCCTCCGGGTCGGCGGCGAGCAGGGCTTGCACCAGGCTTTCGCCGTCGCCGATTTCCTCGATCAGGCCCCATTCGAGCCCCCTGCGCGCGTCGATCGCCTGGCCGGTAAGCACGAGCCATGCCGCGCGTCCGGAACCCATCAGGCGCGGCAGGAGCGCCGCCTCGACCACCGACGGGATCGCGAGCCGCACCTCGGGCATGGCGAATTTCGTGCCCTCCGCCGCGACGCGCAGGTCGCAGGCCGCGGCGATCTCCAAGCCCGCGCCGATCACCGCGCCGTGCAGCTTCGCCACGACCGGTACCGGCAGGTCCCGGATCGCCTGGCAGACCTCATGAATCCTGGTGACGAAAAGCGGGGCAGTCGCTGCGTTCAACGCGCGCAACTCCGCAACGTCCGCGCCGCCGCAGAAAGTCTTGCCACGGCCGCCGAGCACCACGACTCGCAGCGCATCGTCGCCGGCGAGGCCGCGCGCGGCATCCGCCAGCGCTTCGAGCGTCGCCGACTGCAAAGCGTTTGCTTTTTCCGGCCGGTTGAGGAAGATTCGGGCGAGCGGCCCTTCGCGTTCCACATCCAACATGCTTTCATCTTATAGCCGAGCGGCTTTGAAAAAAGTTTCCACTGCGACCCTGACGACCGTGCTGTTCAAGCGGGGATTGCGCAACGTGTTCATCCAGGGGATTTTTCTGCTAAACAAAGAAGCCCCGCGGATGGTCGGCGAAGCGTTCACGCTGCGCTACATCCCGGCGCGCGAGGACGTCGACCAGCTCGGCGCCTTCGAGGGGCGCGGCCATCCGCAGCGCGAGGCGATCGAGGCCTGCCCGCCGGGCGGCGTGCTGGTGATGGACGCGCGGCGCGACGCGAGCGCGGCGACCGGCGGCGACATCCTGATGACGCGCCTGATGGTGCGCGGCGTGGCGGGCGTGGTGACCGACGGCGGGCTGCGCGACTCGCCGACGATCGAGAAGCTCGCCTGGCCGGCGTACTGCGGCGCGCGGTCTGCCCCGCTAAACCTGGTCAGGCACCACGCGGTGGAGAGCCAGGTGCCGATCGGCTGCGGCGGCGTCGCGGTTTATCCCGGCGACGTGGTGGTGGGCGACGCCGAAGGCGTGGTCGTCATCCCGGCGAACATGGCGGAAGAGGTGGCGAAAGAAGCCGAGGCGCAGACCGTGTTCGAGGACTGGGTCGAGGCGCGGGTAAAGGAAGGGCGCTCGATTTTCGGGCTCTATCCGCCGAGCGCGGAGACCAAGGCCGAGTTCGACGCGTACCGAAAGAAGAAATAAGGGAATTCGGGGACGGAGCCCTAACTCCTCGAGCCTCGCGCTGGCGAGTTAGGGCTCCGTCCCCGAATTCCCCGGTTGTAACCTTCCGGTTACTTTGTCCGTTATCATACAAGTACCTTAGAGGAGGAATTTCCCGATGTTCAAATGGCTGACAGGGGCTGTACTTTCCCTGCTCGTCGCGCTTCCGGTCGCGGCGCAGGAAAGCATCGTCGTCTACTTCCAGAAGGGGTTCTACCCCGCCGAGGACAAGGCGGTGGACGAGCTGGTCGAGAAGTTCACCAAGAAGACCGGCGTCAAGGTCGAGCTCTCGCGCTACGCGCCGCAGGAGATGATCCCGAAGACCGTGGCCGCGCTCGATTCCGGCAGCCCGCCCGACATGGTGTACGGCGACGTGTTCGACTTCCAGGTCGCCGGCAAGTGGGCGTTCGAAGGGCGCCTCGAGGACGTGTCCGACATCATCAACCCGATGAAGGGCAAGTTCCTGCCGAACACGATCGAAACCACCTTCATGTACAACGACAAGGAGAAGAAGCGCGCCTACTACGCCTTCCCCGTGAAGCGCCAGACCATGCACATCCAGTACTGGAAGGACATGCTGGCGGAGGCGGGCTTCAAGGACTCCGACATCCCGAAGGACTGGAAAGGCTACTTCGCGTTCTGGTGCGGCAAGGTGCAGGAGGGCTACCGCAAGAAGACCGGGAAGCGCGTGTACTCGGTCGGCAGCCCGATGGGCGTCGACTCGTCGGACTCGTTCTATTCGTTCCTGACCTACATGGACGCGTACGACGTGAAGCTCGTCGACGACAGCGGCAAGCTGCGCGTGGACGACAAGAGCGTGCGTCAGGGCCTGATCAACGCGGTGCGCGACTACACCGAGACCATCGGCAAGGGCTGCACGCCGCCCTCCGCGATCAACTGGAAGGACCCGGACAACAACGTCAACTTCCACAACAAGACGATCATCATGACGCACAACGCGACCATCTCGATCGCCGCGAAGTGGCTCGACGACATGAATAACGCGACGCTCAAACCCGAGGAGCGCGCGCAGGCGAAGAAGAATTACGAGGAGCTGATCGCCACCGCCGGCTTCCCGAACAAGCCCGACGGCAAGCCGATGCAGTACCGCGCGGCCGTCAAGGTCGGCGTGGTGTTCAACAACGCGAAGAACAAGAAGCGCGGCAAGGAGTTCGCGGCCTTCCTGATGCAGGAAGAGAACCTGAACCCGTACGTCGAGGGCGCGCTCGGCCGCTGGTACCCGGTCACCAAGTCCGGCGCGCAGAGCAAGTTCTGGACGGATGATCCGCATCGCAAGATCGTGCACGACCAGTTCTCGGCCGGCACGGTGACCTTCGAGTTCACCAAGAACTGGAAATTCACCATCCTCAACAACGAGAACGTGTGGGCGAAGGCGATGAACCGCGTGGTCACCGACAAGTGGCCGGTAGAATAGGCCGTCGACGAGATGATCAAGCGCATCAAGGACGTCGCCGGCTGAGCAGAAGGAACGAAACAAACTGAAATCGGGGTCAGGCTCGTAATTATTCTGATCGGCACGCGCACGGAATAATTGCGACCCTGACCCCGATTTCGTTTGCATGTCGTCCATAGCGATACCGCACGTCCCCGCCGCGCCGCCGCGCCGCGGGCTGAGCACGTGGCAGACCTGGGGGATCATCCTGATCGCCCCATACCTGCTCGTGTTCCTCGCGTTCGTGCTCTACCCGGTGAGCTACGGCCTTTGGCTCGCGCGCCATCCGGAGAGCTACGTCAAGCTGTTCGCCGATCCGATCTTCGCGCGCACCGCGATCAATACCGTGTTTTTCTTGCTGATCGCAGTGAACCTGAAGTTCCTGCTGGCGCTCTGGCTCTCGGGCTTCTTCGTGCACGAGCGCGCGTGGATCCGCTGGCTGTCGGTGATCTTCCTGCTGCCGTGGGCGGTGCCCTCGATCCCGACGATCTTCTCCATCCGCTTCATGTTCAACCCCGAGTGGGGCGTGGTGAACTCGGTGATCTTCCGCCTGACCGCGATGGACGGGCCGAACTGGCTGAACGACCCGCACATCGGGCTCGGCCTCGCGATGCTCACGCACATCTGGAAGTCGCTGCCGTTCTGGACCCTGATCCTGATCGCGGGCCGGCTCGCGATCCCGCGCGAGCAGTACGAGGCGGCGGCGGTCGACGGCGCCTCGGCGTGGCAGAAGTTCAAGTACGTGACCTGGCCGTCGCTGCGCACGCTGTACCTCACTTCGACCATCCTGTCGATGATCTGGTCGCTCGGCGACTTCAACAGCGTGTACCTGCTGACCGGCGGCGGGCCCGCCGACCTCACGCACGTGCTCGCCACGCTCGGCATCCGCTACATCCGCCTCGACCAGGTCGACCTCGCGATGGCGACCATCGTGTGCGCCATGCCGCTCGTGCTGCCGCTCGTCTATTACATGATGAAGCACCTGTCGAAATGAAGCGCTTCACCCGTGAAGCAGTCTTGATTTTGATCGCCATCCCCATCTTGTTGTGGACGCTGCTGCCGATCTATCACATCTTCCTGTTCTCGATCTCTTCCAAGGACTCGGCTTTTTCCGGCGCGCTCTGGCCCGACAAGCCGACGCTGCGCAACTTCGAGACCATCGCGCGCGAGCACCACTTCTACCTGCATCACTTCTGGCTGCAGATCTGGAACTCGCTGTGGATCGCGGTCGCGGTCGGCGTGATCACGCTCGCGGTGGCCACCTGTGCCGCATTCGCCATCAGCCGTTTGAAGGTCAAGGGCGGCCGGGCAGTGATGAACCTCGCGCTCTTCACCTACTTCATCCCGGCCGCGTTCCTCGCGATCCCGATGTACAAGGCGATGGGCATGTACGGCCTGCTCAACAACCGCTGGTCGCTCGTGCTCGCGATGGTCACGCTCGCCGCGCCGTACGCGATCTGGGTGCTGAAGCAGGCCTCCGACAAGCTGCCCTACGAGCTCGACGAAGCGGCGCGCATCGACGGCGCGACGCCGTTGCAGCTCTTCCGCCTGGTGTACCTGCCGCTCATGACGCCGTCGCTGATCGCCATCGGCACGTACGCGCTGCTGCTCGCATGGAACGAGTACCTCTACGCCTATCTGCTGCTCTCCCACGAAAAAACCATCCCGCTCGCGGTCGCGCTCGGCCACTTCATCGCGGCCGACGATTCGCCGTGGGAGCTGCTGATGGCGACCGGCCTGGTCTATGCATTCCCGCCCGCGGCGATCTACTACGCGTTTCGCCGGTACATGGTTTCCGGCCTCACCGCCGGCGCGGTTAAGGCGTAATGGCCACCGTTTCCTTCCACGAGGTGAAGAAAGACTTTGGCAAGACCAAGGTGCTGCACGGCATTTCGCTCGACATCGCCGACGGCGAGTTCATGGTGCTGGTCGGCCCCTCGGGCTGCGGCAAGTCGACCCTGCTGCGCATGCTCGCCGGGCTCGAGGACATCACCGCGGGCGCCATCGCCATCGACGGCCGGCAGGTGAACGACGTCGAGTCCAAGGACCCCGACATCGCGATGGTGTTCCAGAGCTACGCGCTCTATCCGCACATGAGCGTGCGGGACAACATGGGGTTTTCGCTGCGTCTTCGAAACGAAAACCGCAAGCTGATCGAGGATCGGGTCGGGCGGGCCGCGAAGATCCTCAACCTCGACCCCTACCTCGAGCGCTATCCGCGCGAGCTTTCCGGCGGGCAGCGCCAGCGCGTCGCCATGGGCCGCGCGATCGTACGCGATCCGAAGGTATTCCTCTTCGATGAGCCGCTCTCCAACCTCGACGCCAAGCTGCGCGTTGCGATGCGCTCCGAGATCAAGGCGCTGCACCAGCGGCTGAAGACGACCACGGTGTACGTCACGCAC
>DASRIR010000254.1:0-2074 GCA_035649875.1 Burkholderiales bacterium
CATCGCCGAGGCCAAGGTGCACACCACGCGCAACGGCTACGCGCTCGACACCTTCATCCTGATGGGCCAGGGGCGCGATGCGCACTACCAGGACCGCATCGCCATGATCGAGGCCGAGCTGCCGGGCGAGCTGGTCTCGGACGCGCCGCTCGGGCCGCCGCGCGGCGGCCGGCTGTCGCGCCGCGTGCGCCATTTTCCGATCTCGCCCGCGGTCAACATCCGCCCCGACGAGCGCGGCGCCTGGCATTCGCTCACCATCGTGGCGGCCGATCGCCCGGGCCTGCTTTACGGCGTGGCGCGCACGCTGGCGCGCTATCACGTCAACCTGCAGACCGCGCGCATCAATACGCTCGGCGACCGCGCCGAGGACGTGTTCCTGGTGTCGGGGGAAACGCTGGCCAACCCGAAAAAGGTGCTGCAGCTCGAGCAGGAGCTGCTGAACGAGCTCAGCCTTCCCGAGGCGGCCGCTTTGCCGGCCTGAGGCTCGCGCGATAGGCGGCGACGCCCGCCCGGGCTTTCCTGGCCGTGGCTGCGAGCGCCTTCTTCCAGCCCGCGCGATACGGACGCAGCGCGGCGACCACGGATTGCGCGATCACCAGGTTGCGATACCACTTGGCGTCGGCCGGCACCACCATCCACGGGGCGTGCGGCGCCGCGGTCTTCGAGATCGCGTCCTCGTAGGCCTCGGTGTACTCGCCCCAGTAGTCGCGTTCCTTCCAGTCGTTGACGTTCACTTTCCAGGCGGTGTCCGGCGCGCGCTCGCGCTCGAGCAGGCGCTCCTTCTGCTCCTTCTTGCTGATGTGCAGGAAGTACTTGAGCACGATGGTGCCGTGCTCCGCGAGCAGCTCCTCGAAGTCGGCGATGTGGCCGTAGCGCTCTTTCCACAGGCCGCGCGGCGCCAGGCCGTGGACCCGCACCACCAGCACGTCCTCGTAGTGCGAGCGGTTGAAAATGGAGAACTCGCCCAGCCGCGGCGCGTGGCGATGCACGCGCCAGAGGAAGTCGTGCTCGCGCTCCTCCGTGGTCGGCACGCCGAACGAAACCACGCGCACGCCGCGCGGGTTCAGGCAGCCGACGACGTGCTTGATGGCGCCGTCCTTGCCGGCACCGTCGCGCCCCTGGAGCACGATCATCGCGCCGTTCAGCTTCGCGCCCCACATCGCTTCCTGCAGCTCGAACAGCTCGGCCTCGAGCTCGACGAAGCGCCGGCGCGCCTTTTCCTTGGTCATTCCCGCGGGCGGCCCGGTCGGGATCTCCTCCAGGCGGACCTTCTTCCCGGCTTTGTCGAACAACGTGCGCGCCAAGCGCTATTCCTCCGCGGGCAGCTCCTGCCCGGGGAACAGCGCCTCGTTGAAGCCGAAGCGGGTGAAGTCCCGGATGCGCATCGGATAGAGCACGCCGTCGAGGTGGTCGACCTCGTGCTGCACCACGCGGGCGTGGAAGCCTTCGACCTCGCGCTCGAAGGGCTTGCCGAACTGATCGACGCCCTTGTAGCGCAGGCGGCGCCAGCGCGGCACCCAGCCGCGCATGCCGGGCACCGACAGACAGCCTTCCCAGCCTTCCTCGAGCTCGTCGGCAAGCGGGGTGAGCACCGGGTTGATCAGCACCGTGTCCGGCACTTCGTCGATGCCGGGATAGCGCGGGTTCGACTTCACGCCGAAAATCACCACGCGCAGCTGCACCCCGATCTGCGGCGCGGCCAGGCCGGCGCCGTTCAGGTGCGCCATGGTGTCGCGCATGTCCTGCAGGAGCTGGTGCAGCTCCGGGGCATTGAACTGCGCCACCGGCAGCGATTTCTGCCACAGGCGGGGGTCGCCCATGCGCAGCACTTCACGAATCAATGCGCGCTCCTCATTGCTTCTGCTCGCAGAATTTCTCGATGATCTTGCGCACGCGCCCCAGCGCCTCGTCGAGGATCAACTGGATCTTGTCGAGCGCGATGGCGCGCTCGCTGTCGCCGCGGCCGGCGGCGTAGTTCGCCACCACCGCGATCGCGGCGTACTCGATGCCGAGCTCGCGCGCGAGCGCGGCTTCCGGCATTCCGGTCATGCCGACCAGGTCGGCGCCGTCGCGC
>DASRIR010000255.1:0-2780 GCA_035649875.1 Burkholderiales bacterium
CGCATGCATGTCCTGAGTATTCACCGTTTGAGCGCCTCCGCGTAAGCATGCATCCTGCGCATACCAAACGCAAGGAGCTGAACCATGAGAATCGAACTGAGAGCCGGGGCCCTGCAACTGCGGCGGGGCGAAACCCTGAAAGTGGTCGACGGCGCGGGCAGCACCATCAGCGCCAGCAACGCAGCGGTGTGGATCACCGAGGAAAACCGGCCGCGCGACATCGTGGTCGAGCCGGGCACGAGCTACCGGCTGAGCGAGCGCGGCGTCGCCGTGATCGAGGCCCTCGGCGAAGCCTCCGTGTCGTTCGCCTGAGGGGCAGAGCCATGAGATACGACTTCAGCTACGTACAGGCGGCGCACTCGCGTGCGCACCGGCAGCGCGCCGAAGCGATTCATCGCCTGATCCTTCTTCCGATCATTTTGCTGTTCAGGAGAGCGTCATGAAACTGACCTACGAAGACATCCTCAACGACCCGAGCCTGCTCGAGCGCATCCGCGTTGACGCGCACCGCGAGCGCGCCGAAGCGATCCGGCGCCTGATCGTCGAACCCATCAAGCATTTCTTCGCCGGCCGTGCCGCTCGTTCGCATCTCGCTCGTCAAGGGTAAGCCCGAGGCGTACCGGCGCAAGGTGGGCGACGCGATCCACCGCGCGCTGGTGGAAGCGGTCGGTGTGCCCCCGCTCGACCGCTTCCAGCTCCTCACCGAGCACGAGTTGGGCGACATTGTGTACGACTCGAACTACCTCGGCATCGCGCGCACGAGCAACCTCGTGATCGTGCAGATCACCCTCAGCCAGGGGCGCACCCTCGAGCAGAAGCGGGCGCTCTACCGGCGGATCGCGGCCAACCTCGCTTCGGCCGTGGGCCTGCGCAAGGAAGACGTGTGGATCAACCTGGTCGAGGTGGCGAAGGAGAACTGGTCCTTCGGCAACGGCATTGCGTCCTACGCACCCGCGGAGACGCAGGCGGCATGAGGCTTGCGGCAGGAGGGCATGTCCCTTAGCGTCGAAACCCCGCATCGCAGCCCGGCGCTCGCGGTGCACATCGTGCGTTGCCGCCCCGAGCACCACGCATGCGGCCCGGTGGAGCATGCGGCCGCCGATATGCTTGTGCTTCCTTTGCGCGGCATCTTCGTGAAGCACGAAGGGCCCGAGAGACTGGTCGCCGATCCCTGCCATGCCCTGTTCTTCGAAGCCGGCGCGCCGTACCGCGTGAGCCACCCGGTCGAAGGTGGCGACGAGTGCCTGACGCTCGAGCCCTCGCGCGAGCTGCTCGCCGAGGGCGCGTCGCGCGAGAAGTGCACGCCGCTCGACGAGCGCCTCATCGCGACGCGCTCGCTCCTGGGGCACCGGCTGCGCCGGGGGCTCGCGACATCGCTCGAAGCGGAGGAGACTGCGCTGGGCCTTTACCTCGGCATCGGCAGGCGCGCCTCGTGTTCCCGCCCAGCGACCCGCGCGCGCCGCCGCCACGCGGAAATGGTCGAGGCGACCAAGGTTACGCTCGCGGCGCAGCCTGGGCAGAATTGGGCCCTCAGCGAGCTCGCGCAGCGCGTATACAGCTCGCCCTGGCATCTGGCGCGCGTTTTCGGCGAGCTCGCCGGCGTGCCCCTGCACCGCTATCACCTGCGCGCACGCCTTGCCGCGGCTTTGCGCGAAGTGCTCGATACGGCGCGCGATTTCACCGCGATCGGGCTCGACCTCGGCTTCGCGAGCCACAGCCACTTCACCGCGAGCTTCCGCCGGGCGTTCGGCGTCACGCCTTCGGCGCTGCGAAAGAGCAAGATTCTGACAGCGCAGTAGCGGTCCGCGCCGTAGGCTGCGGACATGAATTCCGCTCTCATGCTGTTCGGCCAGTTCGTCGGCCGCTGGGAAGCCGAAGCGCAGGCGTTCCTGCCGGACGGCTCGGTGCGCAAGCACTATTGGCAAATCCGCTTCGAGTGGGCGCTCGAGAACCGCGCCATCCAGGACGTCTGGATCACCCCGCCGCGCGACGGCCCCAATGTCGGCAAGTCCGAGCGCTGGGGGCCGTTCGACAACCAATACGGCACCACCATCCGCGTCTATGACCCGAAGCTCGACGCCTGGCGCGCGACCTGGATCGACCCCTGCGCCGGCTACCGCGCGGAGCTCATCGGCCGGCTGAAGGACGGCGAGATCTTCCAGGAAGGCACCGGCTCCGACGGCACGCAGCTGCGCTGGATCTACAGCGACATCACGCCGAATTCGTTCCGCTGGCGCGCGGAGCTCTCGCGCGACGGCGGCAGCACCTGGTTCAAGGCCATTCAACTTCTCGCAAAGCGAGCAAAGGAGAGAGCTGACATGTACGACCACATCGGATTGCGCGTGAAGGACCTCAAAACGGCGGTGCGCTTCTACCAGACGACGCTGCATCCGCTCGGCTACATGCTCGATGACTCGGGCACCGGATTCGGGCCGAAAGGCCAGCCCGCTCTGTGGCTGCACGCCGGCGGCAAGCCGGGCGGCGGTACGCATGTCGCGTTTCGCGCCGGCGATCGCGCCACGGTGGACCGCTTCCATGCCGCGGGCCTCAAGGCCGGCGGCCGGGACAACGGCAAGCCGGGCGTGCGCAGCGACTACAGCCCGAACTACTACGCAGCGTTTCTCGTTGACCCGGACGGGAACAACGTCGAGGCGGTGTGCTTAGAATGAGGGGATGTTCAAGTCGGACCTCCTCAAGGGCAAGCGGATCCTCATCACCGGCGGCGGTACCGGCCTCGGCAAGGAGATCGCCGCCAAGTACGTCGAGATGGGCGCCGAGCT
>DASRIR010000256.1:0-16588 GCA_035649875.1 Burkholderiales bacterium
GACCGGCCTGGTGTACGCGCTGCCCCCCGCGGCGATCTACTACGTCTTCCGGCGCTACATGGTGTCGGGGTTGACCAGTGGGGCGGTGAAGGCGTAATGGCTTCCGTTTCCTTCAATGAGATCAAGAAGGACTTTGGGAAAACCAAGGTTCTGCACGGCATTTCCCTTGCTATCTCCGACGGCGAGTTCATGGTGCTGGTCGGCCCTTCGGGCTGCGGCAAGTCGACCCTGCTGCGCATGCTCGCCGGCCTCGAAGACATCACCGCGGGCACGATCGCGATCGACGGCCGCGTGGTGAACGACCTCGATTCGAAGGACCGCGACATCGCGATGGTGTTCCAGAGCTACGCGCTCTACCCGCACATGACGGTGCGGGAGAACATGGGGTTTTCTCTCCGGCTTCGAAAGGAAAGCGTCCGGAGGATCGCCGAAGGGGTCGATCGCGCCGCCAGGATCCTCAACCTCGAGCCTTATCTCGAGCGCTACCCGCGCGAGCTCTCGGGCGGCCAGCGCCAGCGCGTCGCCATGGGGCGGGCCATCGTGCGCGACCCGAAGGTGTTCCTGTTCGACGAGCCCTTGTCCAATCTGGATGCCAAGCTGCGCGTCGCGATGCGCTCGGAGATCAAGGCGCTGCACCAGCGCCTGAAGACCACCACGGTGTACGTCACGCACGACCAGGTCGAGGCCATGACCATGGCCGACCGGATCGCGGTGATGAACGAGGGCCGCATCGAGCAGCTCGGCGAGCCGCTCGAGCTCTACGACCGGCCGGTGAACCTGTTCGTCGCGCAGTTCATCGGCTCGCCCGCGATGAACGTGTTCGAGGGCGTGTTCAAGGACAGCTCGGTGGAGGCGCTGGGCGCGCGCTGGCCGAGCGGCGTCCGGGCGCACGACGGACAGCGCGTGCAGTACGGTATCCGGCCGGAGCACCTCTCGTTCGGCAGCCAGGGCATCCCGGCCGAGATCGAGGTCGTCGAGCCGATGGGCGCCGAGACCGAGGTGCTGGTGAAGGTCCAGGGCCAGAGCTTCACCGTCATGACCCACGGCCGCGCGAGCTTCGGCCCCGGCGAGCGGGTTTTCCTGACACCGCAATCCGCGCACGCGCACGTCTTCGACGCCGCAAGCGGACGTAGAATCTAGCTTCGCATGGCAGAACAGAAAGACTGGGCGTTCCCGGCCGAGATGCGGCCGCGGCCCGAGGACTGGCGCTTTGACCTCGAGCGGGCGCTGGATGCCGTAGTCCTGCTGCGCGCGGAGATTCCGGAGGACGCCTTCACCGCGTCGATCCTCGGCACCGAGCGCGCCGGCAACGGCGTGGTGATCGGCGACAGCGGCCTCGTGCTCACCATCGGCTACCTGATCACCGAGGCGAGCGTGATCTGGCTCACGACCAACAAGGGCACGGTGGCCGGCGGCACGGTGCTCGCCTACGACCAGGCGACCGGCTTCGGCCTGGTGCAGCCCTTCGGCAAGCTCGGCGTCAAGCCGCTCGAGCGCGGCAGCGCTGGCTCGATCCGGGTCGGGGAGAACGTCGTGGTCGCCGGGCACGGCGGCCGCGCGCACGCGCTCAAGGCCACGGTATTCGCGAAGCGCGAGTTCGCCGGCTACTGGGAATACGTGCTGGACGAGGCGCTCTTCACCGCGCCGGCGCACCCGCAGTGGGGCGGCTCGGCGCTGATCGGCGCCGACGGCAAGCTGGCCGCGATCGGCTCGCTGCTGGTCCAGGAGAAGATCGACTCCGGCACCATCCAGGGCAACATGCTGGTGCCGATCGAGCTGCTCGAGCCGATCCTCGACGAGATGGTCAGGACCGGACGCACCAGCCGCGCGCCGCGCCCGTGGCTCGGCATGTACACCACCGACGCCGGCGAGCGCCTGGTGGTCGCCGGCCTCGCCTCGAACGGCCCGGCCGAGCGCGCCGGCGCGCGCGTCGGCGACGCGGTGCTCGAAGTCGCCGGCGCCAAGCCAAAGAGTCTCGCCGACCTCTGGCGCAAGGTCTGGGCCCTCGGCCCCTCGGGCGCGGTGGTCCCGCTCAAGCTCGCGCGCAACGGGAAAATCACCGAAGTCCGCATCAGCTCGGCCGACCGCAGCGACTTCCTGAAGAAGCCCCACCTGCACTGAATCGGTTCGGGGTCAGGCTCCGAACTCAGTCAACGCGCATGGACGCTGCCCGTTGAGCGACCATGGCCAGGCCGTTAAGACGGATCCTTCCCGATGTCGCGGTGCACATCCGACAGCGCGGAGTCAACGGCGTCGCCTGCTTCCGCGCGGAGGCTGATTATCTTTTTTATCTGTCCTATTTGCGCCGCCTGTCTGTCAGGCACGGGTGCGCCGTTCATGCGTATTGCCTCATGACGAACCATGTACACCTGCTGCTGACGCCACGTACGGCGGACTCCTGCACCGAGTTGATGCGAGACATCGGTCGGCGCTACGTGCCGTACTTCAACTGGCGGCACGAGCGCACCGGCACGCTATGGGAAGGCAGGTTTCGCTCGTCCATTGCACAGTCGGCGCACTACGTGCTCGCTTGCTACCGCTATATCGAGCTCAATCCCGTACGTGCCGGCATGGTTAGCCACCCGGGCGAATACCCATGGTCGAGCTATTCATTCAACAGCGGGACGCGCTCGGACGCGTTTCTGTCACCCCATCCGGAGTTCGTCGCACTGGCGGAGGATCAAGCCAGACGGCACGCCAACTACCGCGAACTCTTCGCGAGCCAGATGGAGGAGCCGCTGATCAAGGCAATACGAGAAGCGGTAAGCGGTGGTTATCCGCTCGCGAGCGAAGTCTTCAAGAAGGATGTCATAGGGCCACTGGGATGGAAAACGGCACCAAGCAAGCCGGGCCCGCGACCGAATTCGGACCCTGACCCCGAACTAGTTCCTAATGCTTGGAGAGGAAGTCGAGGACTAACTGATTGAATCGCTCCGGCTGTTCCCAGAACGCCGAGTGGCCGCACTCTGGGATGACAACCGATTCGCAATTCGGGAAGCGCGCGGCGAGCAGGCGCAGCACCGAGGGCGGGGTATAGAGGTCGGCATCGCCCGTGAGGAGCAGCGTCGGAGTGGTTATGGCGGCCAAGGCGGCGTAGGTAATACGGTTCTTCGTGGCTTGCGGCGCAACGTGCGTGGAAAGCTCTTTCCAGCGGCGCGTGCCTTCGGCGTTCGCGGCGCGGTAGGAAGGGCCGAGCTCGCGGATCTCGGCCGGGATGGCGTTGAACTCCGGCACCGGACGCAGCCGGCGCGTCATGTCGAGGTAGTCCTCGTCCTGGACGCCGACGATGCTGTTGGCGACGACCAGGCTCATCAGTCTTTCCGGATGGGTCAGCGCGTAGTCCACCGCGACGATGCCGCCGGCGGCGGTGCCGACGAGGTGGAATCGCTCGAGCACGAGGTGCTTGGCGAGCGCCTCGAGATCGTCGACCGCGCTGCCCTCCGCGCGGCGGTCGTAGGCGATGAAGCGGTAGCCCAGGCCGGTGAACGCCGGGATCTGGTTCTCCCACATCGCGCTCGAGCCCGACCCGGCATGCAGGAACACGACGGGCGCGCCCGCGCCGCTCGCTTCGCCGAAACTGTCCTGGTAGCGGAGCCCGGCGCCGAAAAGCTCCTCGACCCTCAGCGCTTGATCTCGCTCAGGTATTTCAGCACCCCGGGATGGAGCAGCTCGCGGCGCGGCGCCGCGGCGGCGGTGTTCTCCAGCGTGGTTTCGCGCGCCTGCTCGAGCCGCGCGGCGAGCGGACCCTCCGCGCGATGCACCGCGCGCGCGAGAAGGTAGGCCGATTCGCTGGAAAGGCTCTTGTTGGCGAGCACGTAGCTCCACGAGCCGACCGAAGGCAGCGCGGCATCCTGTCCCGGATAGCTCTTCGCAGGAAGCGTGACGGCCTGGAGCGCCGGGTTCTTCTTCAGGATGGACTGCACTTCGCTCGCATTAGGCGTGATGAACCGGCCACCCTGCTTCGCCAGCGCGTCGAACGCCGGCCAGCCCACGCCCGCACCCCAAAGCGCCTCGGCGCGGCCGTCCATCAGCATGGGCGGCCCGTCGGCGGCCTTCTCCAGAATGATGGGCTTCACTTCGATGTCGAGAGAACCGAGAACGGTGCGCCCGAGCGCGGTCACGCCCGAAGCCTGCGTGCCCAGCACCACCGGCTTGCCACGAAGATCGGAGATCGAGCGGTGCGGGCTGTCGGCGCGCACGATGAACATGCCCGGCGAGGCGTACATCGCGGCGACGATGCGCAGCGGCGTGTCGGGCTTCGCCAGCGCCGCGCTCGCGACCTCGCCGGCGACGAGCGCGAGGTCGAGCTTGCCCGCTTCGAGAAGCGGTACGTTCTCGGTCGAACCCTTGGTGTTGCGCGGCTCGACGCGGATGCGCGGCTCCTGCGCGTTCACCATCTCGGAGAACGCCGCGCCGTAAAGCGGGAATCCCCCGCCGGGGGTCGCCGTTCCGAGGACGAGGACGATCAAGGCTTCCTTCATTGGACGAACTGCGGCGCCTTGGGAATCTTGGCGTTCTGCTCCAGGTCGTGGTTGATCCAGAGTTGCGTACGCGTCTGCTCCGCGTACGCCTTCATCGCGTCGATCGTTGCCAGGCTCTGCGGCAGGTTGAAGTTGAACGACGGCGCGATGCGGTTGTTCCAGCTGTACTGCAGGTGAACCATGTCGCCCGACAGCATGACCGGGCCGGTCTTCGGCAGTCGCACCACCAACACCTGGTGGCCCGGCGTATGGCCCGGCGCAGCCTTGATGGTGACCGTGCCGTCGCCGAACACGTCGTAGTCGCCGTCGATGATCATCGCGGTGTTGGCGCGCAGCTTGTCGAAGTTGCTCGGGATGAAGCCGACTTTCGACGGGTCTTCGCCGAACATCGCCGCGTATTCGGCGCGCTGCACATAGAGCGTCGCCGCGGTGAAGAGATTGGCGTTGCCCGAGTGGTCGCCGTGCCCGTGCGACATCGCGAAGTGCTTGATGTCGGCGGGCGTCACGCCGATCTCCTTCAGCGAATCGACCAGCGGCTTCTTCATGTACGCGGTGATCGTGCCGCCCGCGACCGCAAGCCCGTTGGGCATCGCGGCCAGCCGGTCCGCGTTGCCCGTGTCCCACAGCATCCAGCCCTTGGCGTGCTTGACGAGATAGCAGTGGTTGCTGAACACGTGCGGCTTGCCGACGTTCACGCCGGGCGTCCAGCGCGACACGTCCTTGACGTGGTTCTCGCCGCAGTTGATGACGTACATGCGGTCCACGCCGCTCGTCTGCTCCGTGGGCGTCGCGCACCCGGCGAGCAGCACGAAAACGGCGACCAACCCGATCTTCTTCATACGATCCCCATGGCGCTGGTCTTGCCGGCCTGCTTGAAGTTGAACGCGGCATCCCAGACCGCGATCTTTCCGTCGCGCATGGTCCAGATCTCGACCCCGTGCCCGATCATCTTCGCGCCGGTCTGGCTGTCTTCCCACTCGCCGTCCCACGTGTTGACGATCAGGTCGCCGAGGTGCGCCTTCAGCTCCTTGCGCAGGCGGTAGCCCTTCTGCCGCGCCGCGCGGGTGCGAAAGAACTTTTCCAGCTCGGCGCGACCGCGAAACTCCGGCAGGTCGCCGAATCGCACCACGCAGTCCTCGGTGAAGCCGGCGACGATGCCCTCCACGTCCCACGGCATGAAGAGCGATTCGACCTTCTTGACGAACACTCGGGCCTCTTCAACGGTCTTCGGGTTGGCAGCCTTGGGCGCAACCTGGACACTCATGGCCTTATCCCAGCGTCGGCATGTTGAAGCCCGGCGCCGGCGTGTCCTGGTGCGGCCAGCGCGTGGTCACGGCCTTGGTGCGGGTATAGAACTTGACGCTCTCGGTGCCGTGCACGTGCAGGTCGCCGAAGAGCGAGCTCTTCCAGCCGCCGAACGAGTAGAACGCGACCGGCACCGGGATCGGCACGTTGACGCCGACCATGCCGACCTGGATCTCGGCGGCGAAGCGCCGCGCCGCGCCGCCCGACTCGGTGAAGATCGCGGTGCCGTTGGCGTACGGATTTTTGTTGACCAGCTCCACCGCTTCTTCCAGCGAATTTGCGCGGAGAACGACCAGCACCGGGCCGAAGATCTCGTTCTTGTAGATCTCCATCTCGGGCGTGACGTGGTCGAAGAGCGAGGTGCCGAGGTAGAAGCCTTCCTTCGGCACCGATTGGCTGCGCGCGTCGACGACCAGCTTCGCCCCCTCGCGCACGCCCTGCTCGATATAGCTCGCGACCTTGTCGCGATGCTGGCCGGTGACCAGCGGGCCCATGTCGCTCGCCTTCTCGGTGCCGGCGCCGACCTTGATGGCGCTCGCCTTCTTCTCGAGCAATTTCACCAGCGGGTCGCCCGCTGCGCCGACCGCGACCACGGCGGAAATCGCCATGCAGCGCTCGCCGGCGGAGCCGTACGCCGCGCCGATCAGCGCATCGGCGGCGAACTCGAGGTCGGCGTCGGGCAGCACGACGGCGTGGTTTTTCGCACCGCCGAGCGCCTGCACGCGCTTGCCGTGCTTGGCCGCAGTCTCGTAGATGTACTTCGCGATCGGAGTGGAGCCTACAAAGGAGATGGCCTTTACGCCTTCATGAGTCAACAAGGCATCCACGGCCGCCTTGTCACCATGCACGACGTTGAACACACCATCCGGCAGGCCCGCCTCCTTGAACAGCTCGGCCATGCGGATCGAGGCCGAGGGCACTTTTTCCGAGGGCTTGAGGATGAAGCTGTTGCCGCAGGCGATCGCCATCGGGAACATCCACAGCGGCACCATCACCGGGAAGTTGAACGGCGTGATGCCCGCGCAGACGCCGACCGGCTGGCGAATGGTGTGCGTGTCGACCTGCGTGCCGACGTCCTGCGAGTACTCGCCCTTCAGGAGCTGCGGGATGCCGCACGCGAATTCGACCACCTCGATCCCGCGCTGCACCGAGCCCATCGCGTCGGCCAGCGTCTTGCCGTGCTCGTCGGTGACGATCTCCGCGAGCTGCTTCTGATGCTTCTTCAAGAGGGAGAGGAACTCCTGCATCACGCGGGCGCGCCGGATGGGCGGCGTGTCGCGCCACTCCGGGAACGCGGCGCTCGCGGCCTTGACGGCCTCGTCGATCAGGCGCTGGTCGGCAAACACGACCCGCTTCGTCACCTGCCCGGTCGCGGGGTTGTAGACGTCTCCGAAGCGGCTCGCGGACGAGATGCGCTGCCCCCCGATCCAGGCGGGAACGGTCTCGAGCTTCAGTTCAACGGGCTTGTTCATAGCCCGGAATTCTAAGCCTCGCGGGTGTCGAACACCCCCGGCGAAACGATCTCCAGCACCTCGAAGTCTTCGGAAAAGCCGCGCACGTCGTGGCGGATGCCGGGCGGCTGGGTCCAGGTGTCGCCGGCGAGGAACGTGAACTCGCCCTCCCCGTCGATCCAGACGCGGATCCAGCCCTTCAGCACGTAGTTGAACTGGAAGTCGACCGCGTGCCAGTGCACGCCGGACCCCTCCTTCGGGCAGGGCGCGCAGGCGCGGTGGATCTCCGCGGTGTAGCGGTTGCCGGTCGCCTCGCGCACGCCGAGATCGCGGTCCTGGAAGTAGGCGCGGAAGCCGGGTTTGAAGCGGGCGTCCGCGCCGCGGCTATGGCTGAACTTCTGTTTCATGCAGTCCTCAGATAGGCGGCGACGCGTGGGTCGGCGGTGAGCGCATTCCAGTTCTCATGCAGCGAGATCTGCCCGCGCTCGACGAAGACGAACCTTTCGCACACTTCGCGCAGGATGTCGAGATGGTAGCTCTCGTTCGGGTGCAGGCACACGAAGACCGCGCGTCCCTCGGCGCGCAGGCGGCGGAAGAAGTCGAGCATGAAGCCGATGTAGCCGTCCTGGGTATTGAACTGCGGCTCATCGAAGAGATGCACCATCGGGTAGGAGGTCTTCGCGGGCTCGAGCAGAAAGTCTGGCTTGTAACGCTTGAAGCGCCGCACCTGGTAGGACTGGTGGTAGTGGATCGCCAGGCGGTCGCGCTCGCGCGTCTTCACCTGGTGAATATCCTGTCCCGCGCAGAGCACTCGGCCGGCGCTCGGGGTGTTGGAGCCGGTGATCAGCTCGAACAGCGTGGTCTTGCCGGAGCCGTTTGGCCCCATCACGCCGACGATCTCGGGCTTTTCCACGGTCAAGCTTGCCTCGAGCCTGAAGGTGGTCCGCCAGCGCCGCCGGTATTCCTTCACCAAGTTTTCCACGGCAAGCAGCATCAGACGCCCAATAGCCTCTGGCGCAGAGCGCCGTCGCGCGACAGCGCCGCCGCCTCGCCGTGATGCACGACCCGTCCCTTGTCCATGACGTACACGCGGTCCGAAACGCCGAGCGCGGCGAGCGGATTCTGCTCGACGACCAGCACCGAAACCTTTTCCCGCTTGAGTCTTCTGATGACCTCGAGAACCTGCTGAACGACGCGGGGCGCGAGGCCCTGGCTGGGCTCGTCGAACAGCACCAGGCCCGGCGAGCCGAGCAGCGCACGCGAGATGGCGACCATCTGCATCTCGCCGCCCGAGAGATTCTCGCACTCGCGCCAGCGCAGGTACTCGAGCGCGCTGAAAATCTCGAAGCAGTCCTTATCCGTCCATTGCCGCCAGCGTGTGCGCTTGCGCGCGATCGCGAGGTTGCGCTCGACTGTGAGCGTGGGAAAGATGCGGCGGTCGTCGGGCACCCAGCCGATGCCCGCGCGGGCGATTTCGTGCGTGGGGCGGGAAGTGATGTCCCGGCCGTCGAAGCCGATCTGTCCGCGCTTCACCTGCGACAGGCCCAGGATCGATCGGAGCGTGGTCGTCTTGCCAGCGCCGTTCGGGCCGAGCAGCGCCACGACCTCGCCCTCGCCCACTTCGAGCGAGACGCCGAACAGCACCTGCGTCTCGCCGTAGAACGTGTGAATGTCTTTAATCGACAACATTACCGAGGTTCGAGCGCTGCACCCACGGGTTGGCGCGCAGCTCGGCCGGGCTGCCCTGCGCGATGACCTGTCCCCAGTGCATGACGTAGATGTGGTCGGCGAGGCCGAACAGGAACTTCATGTCGTGCTCGATCAGCACGATGGTGATGGCGCGCTTGAGCTCGGCGATGAGCCGCGCGATGCGCGCCGTCGCGTCGGTGCCGAGCCCCGCGGTCGGCTCGTCGAGGAAAAGCAGCCGCGGCCGCGCGGCGAGCGCGACGCCGATCTCGAGCGCGCGCCGGTCGCCGTAGGACAAATCCTTCGCGCGCACGTGCTCCTTGCCGGCGAGGCCGACGCGCTGCAGAACATCGGTCGTGCCGTCGAATCGCCCGAAGAAGCTGTAGCCCTTTTCACGCATCTCCGGCGTGGCGATCAGCACGTTGTCGAGCGCGCTGTAGTCGTCGAAAAGATTCATGACCTGGAACGAGCGCGAGATGCCGAGGCGCGCGATGGCGCGCGGCGGCAGCCCCGTGATGTCGCGCCCCTCGAACAGGACGCGGCCCCGGTCGGGGCGGTAGCGCCCGGTCAGCAGGTTGAAGCAGGTGGTCTTGCCGGCGCCGTTCGGCCCCATGATGCCGGACAGCCGGCCCTGCTCGAAGGTCATGCTCACGTCCTCGAGCACGACCTGGTGCCCGAAGCGCTTATGCAGGTGCTGTGCGGCGAACATTGCGCCTGCCGATCTGCGAGAACATGCCCGCGAGGCCCTCGGGCTTGAACAGCACGAGCGCCATGAAAAGCAGGCCGTACCAGAGCAGCCAGGCCTCGGTGTAGGCGCCGAGCAGGTCCCGGGCGACAAAGAAGAGCACCGCGCCGAGCACCGGTCCCCAGAACGAAACCAGGCCCCCGCCCACCAGCGTCATCATCACCACGAACCCCGACTGCTGCAGGCTCATCACGTTCGGGTAGGCCGATTGCTGCGCGAGCGCGAACAGGCCACCGGCCAGCCCGGCGATGAGCGCGGACAAGGTGAAGGCGAGCCACTTGTAGAGCCACACGTTGTAGCCGACGAAGCGCGCGCGCGTCTCGTTCTGCTTGATCGCCGCAAGCACCCGCCCGAAGGGCGAGTTCACCAGGCGCCACAGGAAGATCACCGTGACCACGAACACCGCGAACGCAAACCAGTAGAGCGCCTGCAGCGAAGCCAGGCTGAAGGAGGCGAAGCCGAGCTCCACGCTCAGGCGCTTGATGTTGAGCAGCCCGTCCTCGCCGCGCGTAACGCTGTGCCACTTCACGGCCACGAACCAGAAGATCTGCCCGAAGGCGATGGTGAGCAGCGCGTAGTAGATGCCGCGGCGGTGCGAGATGAAGAGCGCCACCAGCGCGCCGGCGATCCCGCCCGCCAGGGTGGCCGCGGCGAGGCAAATCCACAGGTTCGGATAAAGGTGGAACTGCGCCAGGCCGAAGGCGTAGGCGCCGACGCCGAAATAGGCGCCGTGACCGAAGGACGGCAGGCCGGCGTAGCCGAGCAGCAGGTTGAAGCCGAGGCCGAAGATGATCCACACCATGACCTCGACCCCGAGATACGGGTAGAGGCCGATCGCCCCGATCCAGGCCGGCAGGGTGCCGAACACTGCGAAGAGCACCAGCATGGGCGCCGGCAGTATTGCAATGCCTGTTCTCATCGGCTATGGTGACGAGAATAAATGTTCCAACCGGGGTTGTCCACGGGAACATGCCGGCCAAGACGTTCGACGAGCTGAAGGGCGACCTGTCGCGCACCTATCCGGCGCTGTCGCCGCAGTTGCAGCGCATTGCGAGCTATGCGCTCGAGCATCCGCAGCACATGGCGCTCGAGACGGTAGCGAGCCTCGCGCAATCGGCGAATGTGCAGCCTTCCGCCATGGTGCGCTTCGCGCAGGCGCTCGGCTACGACGGCTTTTCCGCGCTGCAGCGCGTGTTTCGCGGCCGCCTCGTCGAGCGCTCCAACCGCGCGCCCGGCCTGCACAACTACCGCGAGCGCATCGCCGCGCTGCGCCCTGCGCGCTCGGGGCCGGGCGGCGTGCTGTCGCACTTCGTCGCCGACGCGATCGCGTCGCTCGACCGGCTGCCCGAGCTCGTCTCGCGCGCCGATCTCGCGGCCGCGGTGCGCACCATCGCAGCGGCGAGGACCATCTACACGCTCGGCCACCGGCGCTCGTTCACCGTCGCGTACTACCTCTCCTACGGCCTGACGCAGCTTGATCTGAACGCCCACCTGCTCGACTCCATGGGCGGCATGCTGCGCGACAAGGCGGAGCTGATCGGGGCGAAGGACGCGCTGATCGTGATGTCCTTCAAGAACTACACCGCCGAAGTGGTCGAGGTTGCCGCGGCGTGCCACGCGCGCAAGGTGCCGGTGATCGCGATCACGGACAACGCGCTCTCGCCGCTCGTGCCGCACGCCGCCGTGTGCTTCCAGATCGAGGAGAAGGGCGCCCTGCCGTTCGGCATGCTGGCCGGGCCGGTGTGCTTCGCGCAGGCGCTGGTCATCGCGGTCGGCGAACAACTGGAGAAATGAGTCCTCAATGAGCGCGCAACGCATTGGTTTCATCGGCCTCGGCCTCATGGGCCACGGCATGGCGAAGAACCTGCTGAACAAGGGCCACCCGCTTTCCTTCATCGTGCACCGCAACCGCTCCAACCTCGCCGACCTGCTGGACCTCGGCGGGAAAGAGGTTTCTTCCCTGCAGGACCTCATGACCGCCTCGGACGTGGTGGTCCTCTGCGTCACGGGCACGCCGCAGGTCGAGGCCAACGTTTACGGGGGTCTCCTAGAAAACTCAAGAAGCGGGCAGATCGTGATCGACTGCTCGACCTCGATGCCAGAGTCGACCGACCGCATCCGCGCCGATTTCGAGAAGAAGGGCGTGCGCTTCGTCGACGCGCCGCTCGCCCGCACCCCGCTGCAGGCGGAGGACGGCAAGCTCAACTGCATGGTGGGCGCCGACGCGGCGACCTTCGCGCAGGTGAAGCCCGTGCTGGAGAAGTTCTGCGAGAACATCTTTCACGTCGGCGGCCCGGGCAGCGGGCACAAGATCAAGCTGGTCTACAACTTCGTGGCGATGGCGCACGCCGCGATCACCTGCGAAGCGCTCGCCGCGTGCGCCAGGGTCGGCGTTTCGCTCGAGAATTTCTTTCAGCTGGTCTCCGCCGGCGGCGCGAACTCCAACATGTTCCAGATGGTGGTGCCGAAGGCGCTCAAGGGCGACCTCACCGGCCTCATGTTCACGCTCGGCAACGCCAAGAAGGACATCGGTTACTACCAGCAGATGGTGGCGGGCGCTTCGCTCGCGGGCGCCATGGGATCGGCGCTCCACCAGGTGCTGGTGCAGGCGAACGCGCTCGGCCTCGGCGAGAAGTTCGTCCCGTCTCTGATCGAGGCCTACGAAAGGGTCAACGGACTGACGATCGTCAAACGGTAAAGGAGGAGTCATGCAACGGAGGAAATTGCTGCAAATGCTGGCCGCGGGCGCGGCGTTCTACGGCCCGTGGAAGGTGCACCACGCCTGGGCGCAGGCCGGGCAGAAGAAGCCGCTGGTGATCGGGCTGACGATGGACGCGAGCGGCCAGTTCGGCGCGAGCGGCACTTCAGAGCGGCTGGGGGCCATGATGGCGATCCGCGAGTTCAACGAGAAGGGCGGCGTGCTCGGGCGCCACATCGAGGCGCTGCACATCGACACCGAGACTACGCCGGCCACCGGCTCGCGCGTGGCGGAGCGCATGATCACGCGCAACGAGGTCGCGTTCCTCATCGGCGGGCTGAGCTCGGGCGTGGCCAATGCGATCGGCCAGGTGGCGCAGAAGTACGGCGTGGTGTACTTCAATTCGAACTCGTCCAGCCCCACCGAGTCCGGCCGCGACTGCAAGCGCGTCAAGTTCGTGTGGGACGGCAACGGCACCAACTTCGCCCAGGCAATCGTCAAGAACGCGATCAAGGTGAACGGCGCCAACTGGGCGCTGCTCACCAACGACTACATCTGGGGCCACAACACCTCGAAGGCGACGCGCGAGCTGGTGGTGAAGAACGGCGGCCGGGTGATCGACGAGCTGATGGTGCCGCAGGGCACGCGCGATTTCTCGTCGTTCCTGCTCAAGCTGCAGCAGATGAAGCCGCAGGTGGTGGCGGCCGCGGTCGGCGGCGACGATTTCCGCGCCATGCGCCAGCAGGTCATGCAGACCAAGCTCGACCGGCAATTCGCCTGGGTGAACAACCAGCAGGACTGGGAAGACGTCTACGGCCTCGGAGCGGAGGCGGCGTTCGGCGTGTTCGGCACGACGTGGTACTACCGCTTCGACCTGCCGGGGGTGAAGGAATTCGTCGAGAAGTACAAGAAGACGTTCCCGGGCATGCAGGTGAAGAACCCGGGGAACACGTTCTACAACGGCTACGTGGCGACCCGGGAGCTGCTGCGCTGCGTCGAGGAGGCTGGCACCACGAACAACATCGCGATCATCAAGAAGCTCGAAGGCCGAAAGATGAGCGCGCGTGACCGCATGCAGCACCACGACGCGTGGATCGACCCGGTGACGCACCAGTGCCAGCAGACGATCTACATGGCCACCTACAACGACAAGCCGGCCGAGCCCGACGACATCTTCAAGGTTCTGTCGCAGGTGGCGCCGGCAGATGTCGTCGATCCGGACGCGCCGAAGGCCTGCAAGATGGCGAGCTACCAGGAGACCCCGAGCTACGAGCAGTAATGGTCGACCTGACGCCACACCTCCTGAACGGCATCAGCCTGGGGCTGATGTTCGCGCTGATCGCGCTCGGCTTCATGCTGATCGTCGGCGTGATGGAGGTGATCAACCTCGCCCACGGGTCGCTGTTCGCCCTGGGCGCCTATTTCGCGGTCTTCATCATGGGCCTCAACCTCGGGGTGGGGATCGAAGCGCGCTATGCGGCTGCGTTCCTGCTCGCGCCCGTCGGCGTGGCGTTGGTCGGCATGGGGCTCGAGTTCGCCATGCGCCGCACGTACGGCAAGGACCCGCTCTACGGGCTGCTCCTCACTTTCGGCGCGGCGCTCGTCATCGAGGAGTTGATCCGCCTCATCTGGGGGTCGGGCGAGAAGCAGCTCTCACTGCCGCCCGACCTCTCCGGCGCGATGCTGATCGGCGGCTTCATCTACGCCAAATACCGCCTGTACGCAGCCGCGGCGGCCATCGGACTGATCGTTCTGTTGTGGCTATTCCTGGAGAAAACGCCTTACGGCGCGATGATCAAGGCCGGCGCGCACGACTCCGAGATGGTGCGCGCGCTCGGCATCAATCTCACCCGGCTACGGCTCTTCGTGTTCGCGCTCGGTACCGCGCTCGCCGCGGTGGCCGGCATCGTGCTCGCGCCGATCTGGGGCGTACGGCCGCACGTTGGCGTGGACGCGGTGGTGCCGGCGTTCCTGATTATCGTGCTCGGCGGCGTCGGCAGCTTCTGGGGCGCAGTGATCGCCGGCATCCTGGTGGGCATCGTGGTCGCCGTTACCGGCGCCTATGCCTCCGAGTGGTCGCTGATGTCGATGTACCTCCTGCTCATCGCGCTGGTCACGTTCCGGGCGAGGGGCCTGTTCGGCAAGAAGACCGCGCTTGAAAACTGATCTCCGGGGCAGGACCGCGGTGGTCACCGGCGCCGCCGGGACCATGGGGCGCGCGGTCGTTTCCTTTCTGAAAGAGGATGGCCTCAATGTCGTGGCGCTCGACGTCAAGGGCGATTGCGTACGCTGCGACGTAAGCGATGCCGCCGCGGTGAAGCGGGTGATCCACGACATCGGGCCGGTGGACGTGCTGGTGAATAACGCCGGCATCCTCTCCAACCACAAGGCCGAAGCCACCACGCCCGAGGAGTGGCGCGAGGTGCTGGCCGCGAATCTCGACGGTGCGTTCTACCTTTCGCGCGAAGTGATTCCGGGCATGAAGGCGCGGCGCTGGGGGCGCATCGTCAACACCTGCTCGCTTGCGGCCAAGACCGGCGGCCTGACCGCCGGCACCGCTTACGCCGCCTCCAAGGGGGCGCTCACCTCGCTCACCTTCTCGCTCGCGCGCGAGCTCGCCGCGTTCGGCGTGACGGTGAACGGAATTGCGCCTGCGTATGTCAGGACGCCGATGGTCACCGAGCAGCTCACCGCCGAGCAGCGCGAGGCGCTGCTCGCGCAGATCCCGGTCGGCCGGTTCTGCGAGCCCGAGGAGTTCGCGCACGTCGTGCGTTTCCTGGTCTCGCCGCTCGCCGGCTTCATCACCGGCGAAATCGTCGACGTCAACGGCGGACTGGTGATGGATTGAGCCTGAAAGGAAAAATCGCCTTCGTCCCCGGCGGCTACGGCGGCATCGGCGAGGCGGTGTGCAAGGCGCTGGCCAGGGCAGGCGCGAGGGTGATCGTCGCCGGCCGGGATCTGCGCAAGGCAGCCGCACTCGCCCGAAAGATCAAGGGCAAGGCCTTGGCGCTGGATGTGCGCGACACCCCGTCCATCGAGGCGGCGCTGAAGCCCTTCCGGCGCATCGACGTCTTCGTCAACTGCGCCGGCGTGAGCCGCGAGGAGGCGCTCGACCAGGTGAGCGAGGCCGCCTGGGACGAGGTGCTCGGCACGAACCTCAAGGCCGCGATGTTCCTTGCCCAGGCGGTGGCACGCCGTCAGAAGCACGGCGGAAAGCAGGTCCAGCTCCTTTCGGTGCGCGCGCAGCTCGGGCTGCGAGGCCGCGGTTACTCGACCTACACCGCGTCCAAGGGCGGCCTCGTGATGCTCGTGCGCCAGCACGCTTCCGAGCTCGGGCCGCGCGGCATCTGCGTGAACGGGGTCGCGCCGACCGTGGTGCGCACCGAGATGGGCGCGCACTGGCTGAAGAATCCGAAGACGCGCGCGTGGCTGAAGGAGCGCATTCCGCTCGGGCGCGTGGCCGAGCCGGAGGACGTCGTGAACGCGGTGCTTTTCTTCTGCTCGAGCGCCTCGGACTACATCACTGGTCAGATCCTGTACGTTGACGGAGGTTTGACGGCTTCGCAATAGCCGCGTTGACGCGCGGCATCACCTCCTCCGCCATCAGCTCCATCGAGCGCTTCTCGAGCTTGGGATCGACCCAGTCCATGCCGGCGTAGACCAGCTCGCCGAAGTCGCCGACCTGCTCGCGCAGCGCGAGGATCCTGTCGACCACCTTGTTGACCGTGCCGTACATGCACAGACGGTCGAGCACGAAGTCGTAGGTGATCTCGCTGTCGGGCTGGTCGAGGCGCTCCTTGAACACCGCGTGGCGCCCGGCCTTGGTGAGCTTGGTCTGGAGCTGCTTGTAGTAGAAGCGGTAGGGGCTGTTCGCGGCATGGCGTCCGTAGGACGCGGCGACCTTGTCGTCGTCGGCGACGAAGATGGTGCGCGCGACGCGCCATTCCGCCGGATCGGGCTTGATGCCGACCTTCGTCTTGCCCTCGGCGTAGTTCGCCCAGTGCGTCTTCAGCCAGTGCGGCAGCAGGAAGTTCGCCGAGAGCGGATGGAAGTCGCGCTCGCCCATGATCACCACGCCCTTCGAGAACGGAGCCACCACCGTTCCGACGATCTCGGGCCGCGGCTTCTGGTAGGGCTTGTACATGATGCCGGTGCCGAGGTCGGCGTCGAGGTTCTTGCGCGTGCTGACCTTGTAGCGGTTATTCGGGAAGTCGATGTCGTA
>DASRIR010000257.1:0-26438 GCA_035649875.1 Burkholderiales bacterium
CAGCAAATCGTACGCGCTGTCCGCCGGCGCCTACGTCGCCAGGAACACCCTGGTCGCGCTGGATTGGAGCCAGTCCACGTTGCGGACGAAGAACAGCACGAGCGCGGGCGCGAGCGAGCCGAAGTCCACCGACACGACGATCGGCGTCGTCGCTCAGCATCTCGCGCACCTCGCGGGCGGGACTCATCTGGCGCTCAGCGCCGGTCTCAGCCAGACCAAGGACGAAACGGACGGCTCGCCGACCGAGAAGAACGAGGCCGTTTCCCTCACGGGCACGTATTACCCGACGAAGCGCCTCGGCCTGGCGCTCGGGTATGCGTACAACCACGGCGACGACCGCTTCTCCGAAGGCCAGGCATATCTCGTGGGCGCGAGTTATTTCATCACCCCTGCCTTCAGCTTGTTCGCAAACCTGCAGACGTTCCAGGGAAAGGCAACGAACACGGACTTCGACGCCGTATCGCTCGGTGCGGGCCTGCGTTTCTAGCCGCGCGACTAGCGGATCGCGCGGGAGAATCCTTCTGAGTTTCGCAGCGCATCTTTCTGGCGTTGAATAAATTCCCGGTTCGGGCGAGGACGGAGCGATAAAAGAGCGGGGCAATATTCACTCGTGACGCCGCGCCGGTGAAGAGGCATATTTGCCGCACCCGGGGATCAAAGGATGATCGGCCGCTCGCTAGCGTTCCGCATCGCGGACGCGCTCATGAACAAGATGTGCGCCTACGATGCGCCAGTGGTGATCGAAGGCGAGACCGGCACGGGCAAGGAGCTGGCGGCGCGCGCCATCCACTATCGCGGCGCGCGCGCGGCGCGCCCCTTCGTGCCGGTGAACTGCGGCGCGATCCCCGATGCGCTCGTCGAGAGCGAGCTCTTCGGCCACCGCCGCGGCGCGTTCACCGACGCGCGCGACGACAAGCCCGGTCTGGTGGAGCTCGCGCGCGGCGGAACCCTCTTCCTCGACGAGGTCGACGCGCTCACGCCCAAGGCGCAGGTGACCCTGCTGCGCTTCCTGCAGGACCAGCAGTTCCGCCCGCTCGGCGGCCGGCACGACGAGCAGGTCGACGTACGCATCATCGCGGCGAGCAACCGCAGCCTCGAGCGCCAGGTCGACGCCGGGACGTTCCGGGTGGATCTCTTCTACCGGCTGAAGCTGCTGTACCTCGCGCTGCCGCCGCTGCGCGAGCGCCACGGCGACATTGCGCTCCTTGCGCGCCACTTCGTGAGCAAGGCCGCGGCACGCTACGCCAAGGCCGAGCTGCCGCTCGACCCCGCGACGCTCGCGTGCTTCGAGCGCTATCCGTGGCCGGGAAACATCCGCGAGCTCGAGAACCGCGTGTCGCGGGCCTTCCTGCTCGCCGAGGGCGACAGCATCAGCGAGCCCGCGCTGCCGGTAACGCCGGCGTTGGTCATCACGACGCCCCCGGTGCTGAATTACCGCGAGGCAAAGAGCCGCGCCATCACCGAATTCGAGTCGCGCTTCCTCTCGGCCCTCATCGACCAGGCGAACGGCAATGTCTCCGCCGCCGCGCGCCTGAGCGGTACCGAGCGGCGCCACCTCGGCCGCCTGCTCAAGAAGTACCGCATCTCCAAGCCCACCTCTCCCGGAAGCTGAGCGCCGGGGCCGCGCGGCCCCACCCGGGTCCGCCCGAGCGCGCGCCGCCGGGTCGGCGCGGCCCCGCCGCATCGCACCGCGCGAAACGCAACGCGTTGCGCTTCAGGCACTTGCTCCGCGAGCGGACACTGGCACGCGCCGTGCGAAGGGCCTCCGGTGGGTAATGCGATCCACGCGAAGAAACTCTGCGCAGCCATCCAACGCCATCTTGACCACCATCCCTGCGCGGCGGATACCGCCGAAGGCATCCTTGCCTCCTGGCTGCCGCCGCGCGGCTTCGAGGACGCGCCCGACCACATCGGCGCGGCGCTCGAAGCGCTGGTCGCGGACGGCTGGCTGCACGCCCACCGGCTGCCCGACGGCAACGTCCTCTACGCCGCCAATCTAGAGCGATGCTCCACCTCGCCGCGGAATTCCTGAGAAAAGAGCTGAACGGCTGGCTCGTGCAGCGCACGGGCTCGAGCGACCCGTTCGGCACCGCGGTGCTGAGCCGCATCGCGAGCGACACGGGCAAGTGGGACATCCCGCCGGACCGGATCGGGGTCGCGCTCGTCAACGTCGAGGAGGAGCGTACGGTGCGCTCGCAGTTGCCGCAGGCGGCGCTCGTCGACGGGCGTCAGGTGATGCGCGAGCCGGAGGTGAAGCTGAACCTCCATCTCCTCTTCGCGGCGCACTTCAACAACTACGAGCAGGCGCTGAAGCAGCTCTCGTTCGTGCTCACGTTCTTCCAGGGCCACCCGGTATTCACGCCGGAGCGCTACCCCGCGCTCGATCCGCGCATCCGCAAGCTCGGCGTCGACCTCATCACGCTCGGCTTCGAGCAGCTGAACCAGCTCTGGGCTTTCGTCGGCGCGAAGCAGCTGCCCGCGGCGCTCTACCGCGCGCGCCTGGTCGCGCTGCAGGACGACGAGCCCGGCGCGGTCGGCACGCCGATCACGAAGGTCGGGGCCTCGGTGGAGGTGCTGTGATCGAGTTCGCGCCCCTCATGACGCTCGAAGTGACCCACGCCTACTACGGCGGGCGCTCGCCCGATTTCGAGTTCACCACGCCGTCGCCGACGCAGCGCCTGCTCGCCGGCGGGCGCCTGCTCGCGAAGACGCGCGAGGCGATGCTCACCGTGCTCTACGAGAAGGACACCGTGCGGGTCGACGGGCGCACGCTGCAGTTCGGCCTGAAGCTCGTCAACCCGTACTTCGGCAACTTCAGCGTGCTGCCTTTCGCGCCGGGCGAGGGCCTCGCGCTCTACGCCAATCGCGGCGCCGACCCGGCCGTGCTCCAGCCGCCGGTCGCGCTGCTCCTCGATGCGGCGAATGCCGAGGACGCGGAGCTCCTGCGCGAGGGCCTGTTCGGCGTGGTCGAGATCGACATCGACCCCGCCTTCTACGACGCGCCGCCGGCGTTCGAGATCGCGTTCGCGGCGCGCGCCGAGACGCTCAAGTACTACGTCGTCGCGCGCGGCTACACCACGACGCAGTTCAACCAGCTCGACGTGACCGACGTCAATCCCGACGCCGAGCCGGGAAGGCCGATCGCGTTCGACCGCGTCGCGGCCTCCGCCTTCGGCGCCGGCGACCTGCCCGCGGCGCTCCTCGGCGGCGCCGGCGCAGCCGTCGCGCTGTTCCGCTCGGCGGCGCCGGTGGCGCGGCGCGAGAGGCCCCGCAAGCGCATCCAGCTCGCGCGCAACACCGAAGTGCTCGTCGCGCAGCTCCCCCAGCCCGGACCCGCGGCCGCCACCGCGGACCTGGTCATCCACCTGTCCAAATAGAGGCCCCGCCATGCCCGCATTCAGCACCCCCGACGTCTACGTAAGAGAGATCAAGGTCTTTCCGCCGTCCGTGGCCGAGGTCGAGTCGGCGATCCCGGCGTTCATCGGCTACACGCAGATCGCGACGCGCGACGCGGCCGACGACCTGCGCAACAAGCCGACGCTTATCTATTCGATGACCGAGTTCGAGCAGTACTTCGGCGGGCCCTGGCCGCAGCAGCTCACCGTCGCGGTGAACTCGCGCCCGGACGGCAGCAAGCAGTCGCTCGTCGTGGGCGAGCCCGCGCTCGAATACTTCCTCTACCACAGCATGAAGCTCTTCTTCGACAACGGCGGCGGCAAGTGCTACGTCGTCTCGGTCGGCGGCTACAAGGCCGCCCCCGGGCCGTTCGTCGTCGAGGCCGACCTCACCGGCGGCCTCAACGCGGTCGCGGCCGAGGATGAGCCGACCCTGCTCGTGATCCCCGAGGCCGTGCGCCTCGCGACCGTCGACCAGTTCGGAAATGTCGCGCGCGCCATGCTGCAGCAGTGCCAGACGCTCGGCGACCGCTTCGCCATCCTCGACCTGTACGACGGCTACAAGGGGCTCGCCGGCACCATCCCGGTCGGCGCGGGGACCAAGACCGTGGTGCAGGCGCACCGCGAGAACGTCTGGACGCTCGACATCGACATCCTCAAGTACGGGGGCGCGTATTACCCGTTCCTGCGCACGACGATGAACCCCGTGGTGAACGCGGCCGAAAGCAACGTCAACGTGCTGATCGACGGCGCCGCCGCGCCCGGCGTGGTGCTGAATACGCTCAAGGCGCCGGGCGCGGGCCAGAACCTCGAGGTCTACAACGCCGCCAAGCTGGCGCTCTCGAAGTTCTTCCTCACATTGCCGCCGAGCGGGGCCATCGCCGGCGTCTACGCGTACACCGACACCAACCGCGGCGTGTGGAAGGCGCCGGCGAACGTGCCGCTTTCCGACGTGGTGGAGCCGGTGGTGAAGCTCGACTCCGCGCAACAGGGACCGCTCAACGTCGACCCCACCTCCGGCAAGTCGATCAACGCGCTGCGCGCCTTCGCCGGCAAGGGCACGCTCGTATGGGGCGCGCGCACGCTCGCCGGCAACGACAACGAGTGGCGCTACATCAACGTGCGGCGCTTCTTCAACACGGTGGAGGAATCGGTCAAGAAGTCGACCTACTGGGCGGTGTTCGAGACCAACGACGCCAACACCTGGGTGAAGGTGCGCGGCATGATCGAGGCGTACCTCACGCAGAAGTGGCGCGAGGGCGCGCTCGCCGGGGCGCGGCCGCAGGACGCGTTCTTCGTGCGCTGCGGCCTGGGCACGACGATGAACTTCCAGGACATCCTCGAGGGCCGCATGAACGTCGAGATCGGCATGGCGGTGGTGCGGCCGGCGGAATTCATCATCCTGAAGTTCTCGCACAAGATGCAAGTCTCTTAAAGAAGAGGAGCCCTGAACATGCCCGCACTGTATCCACTACCGGTCTTCCACTTCACCGTGCAATGGGGTGGCGAGCGCATCGGATTCTCCGAGATCTCGGGCCTCACCCAGGAGAACCAGGCGATCGAGTACCGCGACGGCTCGTTCCCGGAGTACTCGTCGATCAAGATGCCCGGCCTGCGCAAGTTCAACAACATCACCATGAAGCGCGGCGTGGTGGCCGGCGACAACGACTTCTTCAAGTGGCTCACCACCGTGAAGCTGAACACGGTGGAGCGCCGCGACCTCGTGATCAGCCTGCTCAACGAGGAGCACAACCCGGTGATGACCTGGAAGGTGCAGCGCGCCTTCCCGGTGAAGGTCGAGGGGCCGCAGCTCAAGGCGAGCGGCAACGAGGTGGCGATCGAGTCGATCGAGCTCGCCCACGAGGGCCTCGAGGTCCAGAACGAGGCCACCACGGCCTGACGCGCGGGAATGAGCTACTACCCGCCGCCGGCGTTCCATTTCGTGGTGCGCGTGCCGGACTTCGCCGGCGCGGACGACATGTGCTTCAGCGAGGTCGGCGGCCTCTCGCTCGAGATGACGAGCGAGGAAGTGCCCGAGGGCGGCGAGAACCGCTACGTGCAGAAGTACCCGGTGCGCGCGAAGTACCCCGAGCTGACCCTCAAGCGCGGGCTGCTCGTGCGCTCGGAGATCTTCGACTGGGTGCGCGCCTGCATCCAGGACTTCGACATCCAGCCGAAGGACCTCGACGTGATCCTGCTCGACGCCGTGCACCAGCCGCTCTTCACCTGGCACCTGGTGAAGGCCTACCCGACGAAATGGGCGGTGGCGGATCTCAACGCCACGGCGAACGCCGTGTCGGTCGAGACCATGCAGCTCTTCTACCAGTACTTCACGGTGGACCGCACGCCGGTGCCGCCGATGCCCGCCATCCCCTCGAGGCTGTGACATGCCGGTGATCGTCGACGAGATCGTGATCTCGGTGGAGGTCACGAACCAGGAAGCGGGCGGCGCGCCGGCGAGCGCGGCGGGCGCGCCCGCGCCGCAGGACCGCCACGCCCTGGTGAGCGAGTGCGTCGAGCGCGTGCTCGACGTCCTGCGCCGCAGGGAAGAGCGCTGAGCGATGGCCGCCGTCGTGCCCGCGAGCGGCCGGCTCGAGCGCCTGGTGATCCGGGCGCACCTCAACCCGGACTACAGCGACCGCGACGTGCCGCCGGACCGGATGTTCGAGGCCTACGTCAACCCGGCCGAGATCACGCTCGGCTACGAGGTCGAGTACGACGGCGCGAGCGGCGCCGGCACCACCGGCAGCCGCATGGAGTTCAAGAAGATCAAGCCCGGCGAGCTCGCGCTCTCGTTCTTCCTCGACGGCACCGGCGCCAACGGCCGGGCGGCGAACGTGCAGGAGCTGGTCGAGAAGTTCCAGCAGGTCACGGGCTACAGCGGCCACATCCACCGCACGCATTACCTCAAGGTGGCCTGGGGCACGCTGCAGATCAAGCGCTGCGTGCTGAAGAGCGCCTCGATCGCCTACAAGCTCTTCCGCCCCGACGGCGTGCCGCTGCGGGCCGTGATCAGTGCCGCCTTCACCGACAACTCCGACGACACCACGCGCGTGGCGATGGCGCAGGACAAGTCGGCCGACCTCACGCACGTGCGCCTGGTGAAGGACGGCGATACCCTGCCAGCGCTGTGCGAGACGGTGTACGGCGAGCCGCGCATGTACGCCGAAGTCGCCCGCGCCAACGGCCTCGACAACTTCCGCGCGCTCGAGCCCGGCCTGCGGCTGCGCTTTCCGCCGCTCGAGAAATAGCCCATGCCGGCCGCCGCGCGCACCCTGCCGATCTCCGCCGAGCACCGCGAGTTCACAGTGAAGGTCGGCGGCCAGCCGGTGGCGCGCGAGCACCACCTGCTCGGCGTCTACGTCACCAAGGCCGTCAACCGCATCGCCGCCGCGCGCCTGGTGTACGTCGACGGTTCGGCCGCGGCGGGCGACTTTCCGCTGTCCAACGCCGCGACCTTCGTGCCGGGCGCCGAGGTCGAGGTGCTGGCCGGCGCCGGCGACGACCCGGTCTCGCTGTTCAAGGGCATGGTGGTGCGCCAGGCGATCAAGGTGCGCGACAACGCCGCCTCGCAGCTCGTGGTCGAGTGCCGCCACAAGGCGGCGAAGCTCACCGTGGGCGCGAAGAACGCCTTCTTCTTCGCGCAGAAGGACAGCGACATCCTCTCCGCGCTGCTCGACGCGGCGGGCGTCGACGCCGAGGTCGAGGCGACCGCGGTGGAGCATCCGCAGCAGGTGCAGTTCCGCTCGAGCGACTGGGACTTCCTCCTTACGCGCGCCGAGGCGAACGGCAAGCTCGTATTCACCAACGACGAGCGCGTGCGCGTGCGCGCGCCGCGCATGTCCGGGCAGGCGGCGTTCACGCTGCAATACGGCGCGACGCTCATCGAGCTCGACGCCGAGATCGACGCGCGGCTGCAGTTCGCGGCGGTGAAGAGCCTGACCTGGGACCCGGCGCAGCAGGCGCTCATCGAGAAGGACGCGGCCGACCCGAATGTCGCGGGCCCCGGCAACCTGGCCGGCGACGACCTCGCCGCCGTGGCGGCGCTGCCGAGCCTGGAGCTGCGCCACGCCTCGCTCGCGGAGGACGAGGCGCAGGCCTGGGCCGACGCGCACTGGCTCAAGTCGAAGCTCTCCAAGGTGAGCGGGCGCGCGAAGTGCGAAGGCATCGCCGGCGTCAACCCCGGCGACCTCGTCGCGCTCGCCGGCGTGGGCGAGCGCTACAACGGAACGGTGTTCGTCACCGGCGTGCGCCAGGACTTCGACACCGTGCAGGGCTGGAAGACGCACCTGCAGTTCGGCGCCGTGGAGCGCTGGGCCGGCGAGGAGCTCGCGGTGTCGGCGCCGAAGGCGGGCGCGCTGCTCCCGGCGGTGAACGGCCTGCAGATCGGCAAGGTGGCGAGCAACGAAGACCCCGACGGCGAGCACCGCGTGCGCGTGCGCCTGCCGCTCGTCAACGGCGAGGCCGACGGCGTCTGGGCGCGCGTCGCGGCGCCCGACGCGGGCGCCGAGCGCGGCTTCTTCTTCCGCCCCGAGGTCGGCGACGAGGTGGTGGTCGGCTTCCTCGAGGACGACCCGCGGCGCGCCGTGATCCTCGGCATGCTGCACTCGAGCGCCAAGGCGGCGCCGCTGCAGGGCTCGGACGACAACCATGAGAAGGCGTACCGCAGCCGCTCGGGGATGCGGCTTTTCTTCGACGACGACAAGAAGGTCGTGCTGCTCGAGACGCCGGGCGGCAACCGCCTGACGCTGTCGGAAGAGGACCAGGGCATCAGGCTCGAGGACCAGAACGGCAACAAGATCGAGCTCACGCCGCAGGGCATCACGATCGAAAGCGCCGCCGCGCTCGAGCTGAAAGCGACGGGCGAGCTGAAAGCGTCGGGCCAGACCGCCGAGCTCTCGAGCAGCTCGAGCACCAGCGTCAAGGGCCCGTCGGTGGCGATCAACTAGGGAGCGCGCGCATGCCTGCGGCAGCGAGAGTCGGCGACCTGACCAACCACGGCGGCACCATCGCCGGTCCCGGCGTGGCCACCGTCACGATCGGCGGCCAGGCGGCGGCGGTGGCGGGCGACCTGCATACCTGCCCGCTCGGCTCGCAGTCGCACCCGCCGTCGAGCCCTTTCTCCGCCGGCAGCGCGAGCGTCACGATCAGCGGCCGCGCGGCGCTGCGCACGAGCGACGCGTGCGGCTGCGGCGCCATGGCGGCGCTCGGCCTGCCGAGCGTGACGATCGGCGGATGAGCGACTTCCTCGGCACCGGCTGGAGCTTCCCGCCGCGCTTCGACCGCGCGGGCGGCGGCGTCGGCATGGTGGCCGACGAGCAGGACATCGAGGAGAGCCTGCGCATCCTGCTCGGCACGCAGCGCGGCGAGCGCCTGTTCCATCCGAAGTACGGCCTGGACATGCACGAGCTCGTGTTCGAGGCGATGAGCACCACGATGCGCACGCTGCTCGAGGAGCGGGTGAAGATCGGCGTGCTCCTCTACGAGCCGCGCGTCGAGCCGCTCGCCGTGAAGGTGCACAGCCAGGAGCCCGCGGGCGGCGAGCTGCACATCGAGCTCGAGTACCGCGTGCGCGCCACCAATTCCCGCTACAACCTCGTGTTCCCCTTCTACCGCGACGACAGCAACGAGCTCGTCGCCGCCGGCGCGCGCGCCCTGTCATGGACGTCCTCGAGCACCTGATCGCCCGCGCCGGGCAGACGCAGGAGAGCCGGCCGCCCGAAGGCCTCGCGCCCGGGTTCGTCCAGGTCGAAGGCCATACCTCGCTCGCGTTGTATCAGTATGCGAGGAGCCTGGCCGGGCAGGTGCGGTTCCACTACGCCGCCGGCGGCGCGATCGCGAGCGACCTCGACTGGGCGCCGTTCTTCCCGGAAGACGGACTGCCGGGCACGCGCGAGGGCGGCGCGCCGCCGCACCTCGCGCTCTTCGCCGCGTTCCTCAAGCTGCACCGCATCCCGCGCGCCGCGATGAACGGCATCACCGCGCGCCACCTGGAGTTCTTCTACCGGCGCGTGCTCGGCTTCGCGCCGCGCGCGGCGCGGCCCGACCGCGCGCACCTCGTGCTCGAGCTGAAGAAGAACGCGCCGAACACCGAGATCGGCCCGCAGCACGCCTTCAGCGCCGGCAAGGACGACGGCGGCGTCGAGCTCCTCTACGCGCCGCTCGACACGACCGTGCTCAACCACGGCAAAGTGAAGGCGCTGCATACGGTACACGTCGACCCGGCGGACGGCACGGTGCGCTTCGCGCCGGTGGCCGATTCGGCCGACGGGCTGGGCACGCCGCTCGAAGGCGCGGCGCCGCGCTGGCGCGCTTTCGGGCACCAGGAGCTGCCCGCGGCGCCGGTCGGCTTCGCGCTCGCCTCTCCGGTGCTGCGCATGAAGGACGGCGTGCGCAAGGTGAGCGTCGAGCTCGAGCTCGACGGGCTCACCGACGAGCTCGCGGCCGCGCTCGACAAGCGCTTCCAGGCGTTCGTCACCGCGCCCAAGCGCTGGCTCGGCCCTTACACCGCGGTCGACACGACGCGCGACGGCAACCGCGTCGCCTTCTCCTTCACGGTGCCGGCCGCGGAAGAGGCGGTCGCCGACTACGACCCGGCGCGCCACGGCATGTCGTTCGCCACGCGCCTGCCGGTGGTGCAGCTCCTGCTCACCCCGGCGCCGGCGCACGGCTACCCGCTGCTCCAGCGGCTCGTCGTCGTCTCGGCGAGGGTCGCGGTCGAAGTGAGCGGCGTGAAGTCGCTGCAGCTCGAGAACGAGGCGGGGCTCGTCGATGCGCGCAAGCCGTTCCAGCCGTTCGGCGCGCAGCCCGCGAACGGCGCGCGCTTCATGGTCGGCTATCCCGAGGCGCTGGCGAAGGACCTCGAGCGGCTCACGCTCGAGCTGCACTGGCGCGGCCTGCCCAATTTCGCCGACCGCTACAAGGGCTACAACACCCCGCTGCCGAAGGAAGAAGACTTCAAGGCCCACATCGCCCTGCGCGACGGCGCGGGCCACGAGACCGCGGCGAAGGACGAGCACGCGCTGTTCAGGCCGCGCGAGGGCAACGTGCGCCGCATCGAGCTCGCCGGCGCCGACCTCTCGAAGGCCGGGTCGCCGCTCGCCTCGGCGGCGCGGCGCCTGCATCATCTCGCGGCGGGCGGCAGCCGCCTGCTCGCGCTCGCCGCCCAGCGCGAGCGCTACCGGCTGCCGATGTTCCGCTTCGACCCGGGCCCGCCGGCCGCGCGCCCGGGCTTCATCACGCTGCAGCTCGAGGGCGACTTCCGGCACGCCGAGTACCGCTCGAAGCTGCTTTCCGGCAAGGCGGTGCCGGACCACGAGCCCTACACGCCGATGCTGAGCGAGATCTCGCTCTCCTATCGCGCGGTGTCGCGCGAGGCGCAGATCGACTCGGACCGGGAAAGCGCGTTCGGCGCCGCCGACGTGGAGCTGTTCCACGTCGGCGCCTTCGGCCAGCGGCGCGAGCACGGCTGGCTGCGCGCGCAGCTCGATTTCGTCGCGGGCAAACGCGTGCCGCTGGTGCCGGAATACGAAGACGAAGGCGAGCTCCTCGCCGGCCTCGAAGGCATCGCCGGCGGCGACAGCGCGAGCCTGCTCTTCCAGGCGGCCGAAGGCAGCGCCGATCCCGAGGTCGATCCCGCTCCCGAGGTGCGCTGGTCGGTGCTGTGCGACAACTACTGGAAGCCGCTCGCCGGCCGCGAGGCGGTGCGCGACGGCACCAACGGCCTCCTCGCCACCGGCATCGTGCACCTGGTCATCCCGCCGCAGGCGAGCGCGCTGAACAGCTTCCTGCCCGCGGGCCTCGTGTGGGTGCGCGCTTCGATCCGCAAGGACGTGCACGGCGTCTGCTCGCTCGTGTCGGTCGCCGCGAACGCGATCGAGGTCGAGCGCCGCGCCGGCGAGACGAAGGGACTCCCCGCGGGCAGGATCGCGAAGCTGAAGACGCCGCTCGCCGCGGTGAAGGGCGTGGCGCAGCCCTTCGCGGGCTTCGGCGGGATGCCGCTCGAGACCGGCTTCGACACGCGCGTCGCCGAGCGCCTGCGCCACCGCGCCCGCTGCATCAGCGCGTGGGATTACGAGCGCAGCGTGCTCGAGGCTTTTCCCGAGCTGCGCAAGGTGAAGTGCATCCCGCACTGCGCGGGCGCCGGCGCCTGGCTCGACCCGGGGCACGTGACCCTCGTGGTGGTGCCCGACCTGCGCAAGCGCCCGGCCTACGACCGCCTGCAGCCGCGCGTCGACGCGGGGATGCTCAAGCGCATCCACGACCACGTCGTGCGCCGCGCGCCGATGGGCATCGGCGTGCATGCGCGCAACCCGCGCTACCAGCGAGTGCGCTTCGATTTCAAGGTCGCCTTCCGCGCCGGCTTCGAGTTCAATTTCTACGCCGCGCAGCTGCGCGAGGAGATCGTCGCGCACCTTTCGCCCTGGGCGCAGGACCCGGGCCGCGCGATCGCCTTCGGCGGCCTGGTCTACAAGTCCGAGGTGCTCGACTTCATCGAGGAGCGGCCCTACGTCGACTACCTCACGGACTTCCGCATGTACCACCTGCGCGGCGGCGCGCAGGACACGGAGGACGTGAACGAAGCGCGCGCCGCCACGCCCGACGCCATCCTGGTGTCGGACGAGACCCACGACATCGCGCCGGTGCCCGGATGAGCGCCGCGACCGTGCGCAAGCCGACGACGCTGCCGCTCGGCCTCGACCATGCGCCGCTCTTCGACCTCGGCATGCGCGCGGTGCGCGGCTATGCGCGCGCGATCTGGACCGACCACAACATCCATGACCCGGGCATCACGGCGCTCGAGCAGATCTGCTACGCGCTGAGCGACGTGTGCTACCGCGCGTGCTACCCGGTCGAGGACCTGCTCGCGGCGCCCTCGGACGACGTGCGCAACATGGAGCGCCAGTTCTTCCGGCCGCGGCGCGCGCTGCCGAACGCGCCGCTCACCGCGCTCGACTATCGCCGCCTCGTGCTCGACGTGCGCGGCGTGCGCAACGCCTGGATCGAGCCCTTCGCCGCGCCGACGTATTACGCCGACCCGGTCCCGGGCGCGCTGTTCCATCGCCGGCCGGCGCAGCCGGGGATCCGCGAGGTGCGGCTGCGCGGCCTGCACCGCGTGCGCGTGGAGTACGCCGAAGGCACGGCGCCCGCGGACCGCGCGCGCATCCAGGCGGAGGTCGTCGCCGCCCTGCAGCGCAACCGCAACCTCTGCGAGGACTTCGCCGACGTGGCGGCGGTCGAAGTACAGGAATTCGTCGTCTGCGGCGAGATCGACCTCGAGCCGGACGCCGATCCGGCGCAAACCTACGCCGCGATCCTGCTCGCGGTGCAGCGCTACCTCGCGCCGGGCGTGCCGCGCTACCGCCGCGAGGAGATCCTGCGCCGGCCGCTGCCCGACGGCACGCCGCGCGCCGAGCCCGACCTCTTCGACGGGCCGGCGCCCGCGAACGGCTTCATCGACGCGCAAGAGCTCGAGGCGGCGGAGCTGCGCGCCACGATCCGCCTCTCGGACCTGATCAGCGAGGTGATGGACGTGCGCGGCGTGCGCGCGGTGCGCGACCTCGTGGTGCGTCCCGCCGAAGCGCCCGACCGCGAGACCGAGAGCAAGTGGGAAGTGCCGGTGGCGCAGGGCAGGCGCGCGCGGCTCGACGCGACGCAGTCGCGCCTCGTGCTCTACAAGGGCGTGATGCCGCTGCCGCGCGCCGCCGACGCGCTCGAGCGCTACGAGCGCCTGCGCGAAAAGGACGAAGAGCGCTACGCGCCGCGGCCCTCGGGCGACGCGCCGCCGATCCTCGGCCGCTTCCGCAACGCCGGCGACTACTCGCCGATGCGCATCCACTTCCCCGCGGTTTACGGCATCGGCAACGCCGGCCTGCCGGCGAGCGCGAGCCGCGAGCGCCAGGCGCAGGCGCTCCAGCTCCAGGCCTACCTCCTCTTCTTCGACCAGGTGATGGCGAACGACTGCGCGCAGCTCGCCTCGGTGCGCGAGCTCTTCTCGCTCGACCCGGAGCCGCAGCATTCCTACTTCAGCCAGCCCGTGGACGGGCAGCGCGAGCTCTATCCCGCGGGAGCGGCGGACGAAACACCGGCAGCATGGAAGCTTCGCATCCAGGACCTGCTCGACGGCCTGGCGGAGAACCGGCCGCAGATGCTCGAGCGGCGAAACCGCTTCCTCGACCACCTGATGGCGCGCTTCGCCGAGCGGCTGCAGGACTACCTCCAGATCCAGGCGGCGCTGTTCGGCGCGACGCCGGCCGCCGCGGTGCACGCGAAGTGCGCGTTCCTCGGCCAATACCCGGAGCTCGGCGCCGCGCGCGGCCTGGGCTTCGACTACACCCGCGCCGCGCCGGACAACATGTCGGGCCTGGAGAAGCGCCTCGCCCACCTGCTGGGGCTGGGCGCGCTCGCGTACGACGTCTACCAGGAGCGCGACGCCGACGGGATCGACGAATTCCGCTTCCGCGTGCGCCGGCGCTTCACCGCCGGCGTGCTCCTCAGCAGCACGCAGCACTGGGCGAGCGCGGAAGAGGCGTTCGCGAAGATGGCACAGGCGCTCGAAGCGGCGCAGCGAGCCGGCGGCTACCGCCGCACGCAGACGAGCGACGGCCGCTTCTCCTTCAATGTGGTCGACGCCGCGGGCGACGTGGTGGCGCGGCGCATCCAGTACTTCGCGACGCCGGAACTGCGCGACGCCGCGATCGAGGAGTTCATGCTGCTCGCCGCCGAGCACCGCAGCGAGCGGCTGGCCGTGATCGAGAACATCCTGCTGCGGCCGCGGCCCGGCATGACGGTCGACGAGTTCCTGCCGATCTGCCCGGGGCTCGACAGCGCAGGGGACGATCCCTACTCCTACCGCCTGCACATCGTGCTGCCGGCGATGGCCGGGCGCTTCCGCAACATGGACTTCCGGCGCTTCGCCGAGGACGTGATCCGGCAGGAAACGCCGGCGCACCTCCTGCCCAAGATCTGCTGGGTCAACGACGACGACATGGAAGACATCGAGACCGCGTGGGCCGCGTGGCGCGCGCTGCTCGACGGCAGCGATACCGCGGGCCGCGCCGCGAAGTTCACTGCGCTGCGCGACGCGCTCTACAAGGCGAAGAACGTCTACCCGGCGCCAGAGCTCGCCGACTGCCAGGCGCCGGAGAAATTCATCCTCGGGCGCAGTGCCCTGGGAAGCTTGAGAGGAACGCCGCCATGACCGACACCATCCGGAGCCTCGACCGCATCGCGACGCAGTACACGTTCTTCGAGCGCGACCAGGTTCTCACGCCGGCGCACCTGAACGGGCTCGCCGAGTACCTCGACGACCAGGGCCGCGTGACGCGCGTCGCGCTGATCGGCGTCGGCATCGCCTGCGGCCTGTGGCCGCGCATCGAGGGCGAGCGCGTGCTGCTTCCGCACGGCGTGGGCACCACCACCGACGGCGACGCGGCGTTCGTGCCGGCCGAGACGGCCTACAACCGCTACAAGCCCTACGACCGCACCGCGCCGGTGTATCCGCCCTTCGGCGCCGGCGCCGACATGATCCTCGCGTACGAGCTGGTCGCCGAGGGCACCGACGACCCGCGCGCGCTGCTGTTGAGCGGCTTCGCGGCGCGCGAGGGGCGCGACCTCGAATCGATGTACGCGGTGCTCTACGTCGAGAGCTACCTTCGCGACCCGGATTTGTGCACCGGGACCGACTGCGACAACCTCGGCCAGGAGTCCTGCCACAACCTGCGCCTGCTGCTCGTCGAGCGCGAAGCCGCGGCGCGGCTCGCGCGCGCCATCGCCACCCCCGACGCCGCGGCGCGCGCGCTCGCCCCGGTGAGCGCGGCGCGCGCCATGCCGGGCGGCGCGCTGAACAGCGAGGCCGCGCTGGCGGGGATCTACCGCAAGGCCTGCGCCACGACGCTCGCCGACCTGCTGCGCCAGCTCGACGACCTCTACGACGCCTGCAAGCCGTTTCTCGAGGACGTGACGCGCGACGATCCGGGCCCGCGCTGGCGCGCGCGGCTCGAGGCCCTCGCGGCGGACGCCGACCGGATCGATCGCGGCCTGCAGTACTACTATGATTTCCTGAAGGACGTAGTCGAGACCTACAACGCCTTCCTCGAGGCGATGGCCGGCGACACCGCGGCCTGCTGCCCCGACCTAAACGCCTTTCCCAAGCACCTGGTGCTGGGCGCGCTCGATCCCGCGCGGCGCAGCGCGCGCGAGCGCACCGGGTTCTATCCGTCGCCGATGGTGAGCGCCGAGTACGAGCGGCGCGCGCGCGCGCTCTTTCTGCTGCGCAGGCTCGATGCGCTCATCGCCGGGTTTCGCTTCCCGGCGCCCGCGCGCGGCGTGCGCATCACCCCGAGCCGCTCGGAAATGCGCCCGCTCGACGAGCGCGCGATTCCGTACTACTACGACGCGCGCACCGTCGTCGGGACATGGAGCTATGACCTCTCGCGCCGCGGCCTGGAGCGGCGCAATTACTCCTACAACGCCGACCTCTACGGCGCCGAAGGCCCGGCCGCCGCGCCGCTCCAGGCGCAGCTCGGCGCCTACGACTTCTTCCGCATCGAGGGTCACCTCGGCCTCAACTACGACGTCGCATTGGGCGAGCTGGGCAAGGTCATCAAGCAGTTCAATCTGCCGATCGACCTCGAGTACGTGCACCTCGACAAGCCGCCCAAAGGCTGGCGGCCGCCGCGGCGCTTCGCCGACCTGTACCGCTTCCACCACCTGATGCGCGCCGACCTCGCTCTGCAGCTCGACGACGTCAACGCGTTCGGCGAGCGATTCGTCACGCGGGTCACCGCCGCCGCCGCCGGCAAGGAGATCACCGACGAGGACAACAACAACGTGCCGGTGGTCGGGACCGCGCAGGCCAAGAAGGAACGCCTCGCGGTGCACGCCGGCAATGCCAAGCAGAAGGTCGCGGCCGAGGTCTACGACCCGCGCTGGCGCGACGACGTGGCGCAGGTGTCCACCGCGGCCATCGAGCTGCACGAGGCCTTCAGCCCGGTGACGAAAAAGGAGTTCGTCACGCCGCTCGACCACGTGATCGCCGGCCAGCCGGCGCGCTGGCTCGGCTGGCTCGACGACATGATCGGCGACGCCCAGGACCAGGAAGCGGCGAGCGCCCAGTTCTCGCAGTTCCTCAAGGACCACCCGGGCCTGGAGCACTGCGCCGGGGTGGCGCGCGGCGGCACCTTCGTCCTGGTGTGCGATGCGCAGAACAACGTGGTGGGAGATTTCATGTTGCCTTACACCTGCTGCGAGGAGCGCCGCGAGCAGCCGCGGCCGCCGGTGCTCGTGCCGCCGGCGAAGCCGCCGCTCGTGCTCGACAAACCGATCCGGCTGGTGCCGTTCCCGGACAAGTTCCGCTTCACCAAGTTCAAGGACGACTTCGTCAAGGACCTGGGGAAGGAGCTCGACTTCAGCAAGAAGTACCTCGAGGGCCTGAAGGACACCATCACCATGTTCGCGGGCGGGAAGGCGGGCGGCGCCGCCTTCCCGGGCGGCGGCACCACGCTCCCGGGCGGCGGCATGACGCAGCCGGGCGGAGCGGCCGGCCTGCCGGCGGGCGGCTTCACCGACTCGGTGCTCGAGATGCACGCCACCGACGCCGCGTGGAAGACGCGCAAGGTCGACCTCATCCGCAGGGAGCTGCTCAATCCCGAGCTCGAGGCCGAGAAGCGCACGGCGCTCGAGGGGCAGATGAAGGCGGCGGAGACCGAACTCGCGAACGCGATCGTGGCGACCACGACCTACGTGGCGAGCGCCGGCCTCGACGTGAAGCCGGGAACGGAAGGCGCCGCCGCGATCGGCGCCGCGACCGAAAGCCTGTCGAAGGTGGCCGACATCGACGCCCTCAACCAGGTCGAGACAGGGCTCAACGCGGTCAGCGTGCGGACGACCACCGCGCCGGCGCTGAGGACCGTGATCGGCAGCATGCTCGGGACGCGGCTGCGCTGAAATGACACCCGGCGTGCACCGCGTGCGCAGGCAGAGCTGGCGCGTGGCCGTGCGCTCGGCGCAGGACGCGTTCGCGGCGCGCGCCCGGGTGCGCGTCCTGGTCGAGGACGAGCTGCGCGAGGCGTTCGCGCGCGCGTTCGACCGGGCGGCGCCCGGCGAGGCGGTCTTGCACATCCCGCGCCTCGAGCTGCGGCTGCGCGTGGCGAGCCTCAATGGGCTGGCCGACGCGCTCGCCGCCGCGCTCGAGCGCGAGATCGCGCTGCAGCGGCCGCCGCCGGAAACCGTGCGCGAACCGCGCGCCGATCGCCTGCAAGTCCTGCTCCGCTACCTCGAGAGCGGCGTGCTCGCGTGGCACGCCGCGCACGGCGAGCCGACGGCCGCGGTTTCAGCGCTGCGCGACACGCTCCTTGAATCTTTGGCAATTGCAGTCCACCAGGCCCCAGGCGGCGAACACGCCTTCGAGCATGCCGTGCAGTACTACTTCCGGCTGCTCCAGCTGTTGGCTCCGGGCCGCTGGGTCGAAGCCGCCGCCCGCACGCAGCAGCACGAATCCATCGTGGATCTCCCCGCCTTGAGCAGATGGCTCGCCGCGCGCGCCGGCGACCCGGCGCCAGCGGTTCACTTCGCCGCGGCCCGTTCGGTCCGCGAGATGGTCGCGACGCTCGCCACGCCGCCCGCTGCGCTTCCCGTGCCCGTCGCACACCGCCTCGCGGCGCTCCTCTTCGCGGCGCTGCACATGCCTGCCTCTTTCCTTGGCCGCATCGGAACATCAGCCGCCGTCGGCCAAAAGGCGCCGAGCCCTAGGGACCAGGCAAAGCACGAGCAGCGCGCGCGAGCGGCGAGGCCGCAGTCGTTTCCTGCGGTGGAAGAAGAACGAGCAATCGACGAAGCACCGGCGGCGGAAATCCCCGGGATCGCCAGCCTCATCGTCGGCAATGCGGGGCTGGTGCTGCTGCACCCGTTCCTGCCGCGGCTCTTCGACGCCTGCGGGTTTTTGCAGAAAACCAAGTTGGTGCATCTGGAAGCGGCGGCCGCGCTGCTCCACTGGCTCGCGACCGGCCGCGAGGAGGTGTTCGAGTTCGAGCTCGGCTTCGTGAAGCTGCTGCTCGGCTTGCGGCCCGAGACGCCGCTCGCGGTGGGCGAACGCCTGCTCGGCGCGCGCGAGCGCGAGGAAGGCGAAGCGCTGCTCGGCGCCGCGATCGCCCACTGGAAGGCGCTCGGCAAGACCTCGGTCGACGGGCTGCGCGTCGCCTTCCTGCAGCGGCGCGGGGCGCTGCGCGAGGAGGAGGACGGCTGGCGGCTGCAGCTCGAGCCGGAGTCTTTCGACGTGCTCCTCGGGCACCTGCCCTGGGGGCTAGCGACGGTGAAACTGCCATGGATGACACGACCGCTGTACACGGACTGGCCCACGCCCTGAGGGCGAACGCCGGCGACCTCGACGCCGACCTGGAGTGGTTCACGCGCGTGCTCGATGCGCGCCTCAAGGGCTACTTCGGCACCGGCGCGCACGCCGACCCGCTCGCCATCGCGCCGCCGCCGCTCGACGCCGGGCGCTCGGACTACGCGCGCTTCATCTGCGGCGAGCGCGTGCCGCCGAGCGCGCGCCTCGTGATCCTGCTCGCGCTGATCCCGCACGTGCGCCCGCAGCTCCTCGACGTGCTGTGGTCGCGCAACGACGTCACGCAGCGCGGCTTCACCGAGTTCGGCGGCATGCAGGGCGCGACCCACGGCGGCTTCATCCCCACCGGCGAGACCGCTGCCTTCGTGCTCGCGGGCGAGGACCTCGCGGCGCGCTTCGCGATGACGCGCCTCTTCGAGCCCGACCAGTTCCTCGCGCGGCAGAACGTGGTGCACCTCTCGCCGGTCGCTCCGGGCGAGTCGGCGCTGAGCGGCACGCTCATGCTCTCGCGCGAGCACCTGCACCGCTTCACCACCGGCCTCGAAAGGAAGCCCGGCTTCAGCGCCGAGTTCCCGGCGCGCCTCGTGCGCACCGACCTCGGCTGGGAGCAGCTGGTGCTGCCCGACTCCACGCTCGAGCAGCTCGAGGAGATCAAGCACTGGATCCTGCACGGCCCGCGCCTGCTGCAGGAATGGGGCATGCGCGAGCGGCTGCGGCCGAATTTCGTCAGCCTGTTCCACGGCGTGCCCGGCACCGGCAAGACGCTCGCGGCGGGCCTGGTCGGCCGGCACTGCGGCTGCGAGGTCTACAAGCTCGACCTCTCGATGATCGTGTCGAAGTACATCGGCGAGACCGAGAAGAACCTGGCGCGCGTGTTCGACCTCGCCGAGCACAAGAACTGGATCCTGTTCTTCGACGAGGCCGACGCGCTGTGGGGCTCGCGCACGCGCATCTCGGACTCGCACGACCGCTTCGCCAACCAGGAAGTGAGCTTCCTGCTGCAGCGGGTCGAGGAGTTCCACGGCGTGGTGATCCTCGCCTCGAACCTGAAGGCGAACATCGACGAGGCGTTCATGCGCCGCTTCCACTCCGTGATCCACTTCCCGATGCCGCGCGCCGCCGAGCGCCTGCGGCTGTGGCGGGAGGCGTTCCCGCGCCGCGCGCGGCTCGACCCGCGCATCGACCTCGCGGCGATCGCCGAGAACCACGAGGTTCCGGGCGGCACGATCATGAACGTGGTGCGCTACGCCTCGCTCGCGGCGCTCGGCCGCGGCGGCGAAGTGGTGATGCTCGAGGACGTCGAAGACGGCATCCGGCGCGAGCTGCTCAAGGAAGGCCGCGTGCCCTAGCGGATGCGAGTCGCGGTCCACAAGCCCGTCACCCGCAGCCCGGCGGTCCGGCCCGCCGCGGCGGTGCACGTGCTGCAGCCGGCGACGCTGCGGCGCGCGCCGGTCGACGACCCGGCGGAGCGCGAAGCGCGCGAGACCGCGCGCAACGTGGTGCGCATGCCGCTGCCGGCGAGCGCGGCGCACCGGCTGCAAACCAGTGTTTCCAATACGGAATCCGGAAATCCCCTGCCGGCCGCCGTGCGCACGTTCATGGAGCCGCGCCTGGGCGCCGACCTCGGCGGGGTGCGGGTGCACACGGGTCCGCAGGCGGCGCGGCTCAACCGCGAGATCAACGCGCGCGCGTTCACCGTCGGCAACCACGTGTACTTCGGCGAGGGCCGCTACCGGCCCGAGAGCGCGGAGGGGCTCGAGCTGATCGCCCACGAGCTCACCCACACCGTGCAGCAGCAGAGCTCGCCGGTGCGCGTGCAGCGCCTGGGGCTCGACGACGTGCTCGACGGCCTCGCCGAGCTCGCCGCCAACGTGCCCGGCTTCACGCTGCTCACCCTGATCATCGGCCGCAATCCGATCAACATGCGCGCGGTCGAGCGCACGCTCGTCAATCTGTTGCGCGGCTTCATGGGCCTCGTGCCGGGCGGCGAGATCCTGTTCCAGGTGCTCGAGCGCTACGGCGTGGTGACGCGGCTCGGCAACTGGCTCTCGCAGCAGGCGGAGAACGCGGGCCTGAGCTTCGCGGGCATCCGCGACGCGTTCACGCGCTTCACCGACGGGCTCGGCTGGCGCGACATCTTCAGCCCGGCCGACGTGTGGCGCCGGGCGCGCGACGTATTCGGCCCGCCGCTCGCGCGCCTGCGCGACATCGCCGCCGGCATGGTGAGGCAGGCGATCACCTGGCTGAAAGAGACCTTCATGCAGCCGCTCGCGGACTTCTGCCGCGAGATCCCCGGCTATTCGCTCGTCACCGTGATGCTCGGGCGCGACCCGTTCACCGACGCGCCGGTGGCGCGCACGCCGCTCAACGTGGTGCGCGCGGTCGCCGAGTTCATTCCGGGCGGGCGCGAGCGGGTCGACCAGCTCGTGGAGTCGCGCGCGCTGGAGCGCGCGTACACCTGGTTCATGGACGAGACGCGCGCGCGCAACCTGACGTGGGAGCGCGTCACCGGCACCTTCGCTACAGCGTGGAACTCGCTACAGCTCGAAGACGTGCTGTCCCCGATCGACACCCTGCGGCGCATGGTCAATCTCTTCCGGCCGCTGCTTTCCGATCTCGCGGGCTTCGCGGGCGCCGCGCTGATGAAGCTCGCCGAGTTCATCTTCGAGGCGGCGATGGGCGCGGGCGGGGCGCGCGTGGTCGCGATCTTCCGCCGCGCGCGCGACACCTTCAACGTGATCATCGCCGACCCGGTGCGCTTCCTGCGCAACCTCCTGTCGGCCGTCGGCCAGGGCGTGCGCCAGTTCATGGGCAACATCCTCACGCACCTGCGCGACGGCGTGATCGCCTGGCTCGCCGGGCCGGTGGCGCGCTCGGGCATCCAGATCCCGGAGCAGTGGGACCTGCGCGGCATCATCTGGTTCATCCTGCAGATCCTGGGCTTGAGCTGGGCCCGCGTGCGCCAGAAGCTGGTGCGCCTGATGGGCGAGCGCACGGTGTCGATGCTGGAGGCGGGCTTCCAGCTCATCGTCGATATCCGCGAGCGCGGCCTGGTGCAGGCGCTGCGCGACCGCGTCAGCGAGTTCTTCGGCAACCTGCGCGAGGCGGCGCTGGGCGCGATCCGCTCCTTCATCCAGCAGCGCCTGGTGATGGCAGGCATCCAGCAGCTGCTGTCGCTCCTGAGCCCGGTCGGCGCGGTGATCCAGGCGATCATCAAGACCTACAACACGGTCATGTTCTTCATCCAGCGCATCAACGAGATCCTCGAGCTGGTGGAGTCGATCGTGAACTCGATCGCCGCGATCGCCGCGGGCGCGATCGGCTCGGCGGCGAACTTCGTCGAGCGCACCATGGCGCGCACCATTCCGATCATCCTCGACTTCCTCGCGCGCTTCATCGGCCTGGGCGACGTCGGCGCCCAGGTGCAGAACACCATTCGCAGCCTGCAGGCGCGCGTCGACCAGATGCTCGACCGCGCGGTGGACTGGATCCGCCGCCAGGCCGCGAGCCTCGCGAGCCGCGCGCTCGGCGGCGATCCGAACGCCCCGGCCGCGCAGCGCCTGCAAGCCGGGCTGCGCGAAGGCGCGCAGGCGGTCAACCGCCTGTCGGGCAGCCGCATCGGCGTTGGGCTGATCAACCCGGTGCTCGCCGCCATCCGGGTGAGGAACAGCATGCGCAGCCTCTCGGCACAGCCACGCGGCACGCGCTGGGCGGTCGTCGGAGAGGTGAACCCGACCGGCGAGGAGCTGACGGAAAAGCTGGTCGACACGACCACCGCCGGCGCCGAGCGGCGCGAATACGACGGCGTCAACGCCTCCGGATTCGGCACCGGCGCGAGGGTAACGGGACTGCGCGGGCTGCTCGCGCAGAACTCGCCTTCCGCGACCAACGACGCCTGGAGCAACAAGCTCTCCAGGCGCCTGAACCGCCACGGCGGCTCCACCTACTATGTGCGCGGCCACCTCATCAACGGCACTTTCGGCGGACCGGGAAGCGATTGGCGCAACCTTACGCCGCTCACCCAGGCCGCCAACAACCGCAGCATCCAGTCGATGCTGCGCACGTTCGAAAGCCCGGTGCGCGACGCGGTGCGCGCGAACGGCAGCGCCGACCTCAGCGTGCGCGCCGTCTACGGCCAGCCGAACCGCTCGGCGGACGCGCAAAGGGCGCGCGCGAGCGGCAACCCGGCGGGCGACGCGATCGCGCAGATCATCGAGGCCGAGCAGCAGGTGCCGAGCGAGATCCAGGCGACGGCGCGCATCGTCGCCGCCGACGGCAGCGTGAGCAACCTCAGCAGCAACACCGACAACGTCGTCGACACGAGCCTGGTGAACTACTTCCATGCCGACCATCCGCCCGCGACCGGCGACGCCGGGCGGCGGTTGCTGAACCTGAACAGCGCAAGCCGCACCGAGCTGATGGGCCTCGTGGGCGTGACGGCCGCCGTGGCGCAGCAGATCGAGAACGGCCGGCCATACACCGACCGCGACGGCTTCATCGCCCGCATGGGCGCGAGCGGCCCCGGCACGTGGCATTCGATGATGAGCACTGCAGGCGTGAGCCTGCGTTTCTGACGAAAGGAGATGTCTTCCATGAGCATGTTCGGAAAAACCCTGGGGCTGCTGCTCGGGCTCGCTTTGATCGCGGCATTAGGCGCCGGCGCGTGGCTAGCGCTCGATTACATCGGCTCGCTCTTCGCGAGCCTCGATGCGCAGGTGGCTCGCGTGACCGCCATCGCCTCGGTGGTCGTGCTTGCCGCTTCCGCGCTCATCGCTTCGGCGGTGCGCAGAGCGGCGGCGAGAAGCCGCACCGAGCGCATCCACGAACAGAAAGTCGCGGCTTATCAGTTCTTCGTCGAGTGCTGGCAGAACGAAAGCACGGCGCCGCACACGCTGCAGGCGCTCGACCGCCAGCTCGCGCTCTACGGCGGGGCCGCGGTGATCCGGGCACACGCCGCGCTGCGCGCGATCGCGCGGGAACAAGGCGCGCGGCATCCCGATGCGCTAGCCGGGCTCGGCAAGGCCTTGCTGGAAATCCGCCGCGACCTCGGCGCGGACGCCGACGCGCGCGGCATAACCGCCCCCGAGCTCGAGCAGCTGGTGCTCGCGCATGCCGGAAGCGGCCAGCGCTAGCCGCGAGAGCGCGCGCGCTCCGGCGCGCACGCCCGCGCCGGCGGCGGTGAAGCCGCCGCCCGGTCCCGTGGTCGGGATCGGCGGCATTCGCTGGTACCGCATGCGCAGCGGCGAGTGGATCAAGCTGCCGGAGGACATGACCGCCGAGCAGGCGGCGCAGCTCGAGGCTGAAGGCGCGGCGGCCGAGAAGCGGCTTGGCAAGGGCCCGCCGCCGCAGCCGGTGCCCGAAGTGCGCAAGCCCGCGCCCAAGCCGCCGAAGCCTGAGGCCGCCAAGGCCAAGCGGCGCGGCCGGCGCGGCGCAAAAGGATTGGCGGCCAAAGCGGCGGCCGCGGCCGCCGCGCTGCTCGGCGCCGTCGGCACGAGCAAGGTCGCCCAATACCTCGCCGGCAAGGCGCTGCCGGTCCTCACCCGCGGCCTCGGCGCGCTCGCGCGGCTGAAGGAGAACCAGCAGACGCACGACGACGCCGGCGAGAAGCTGAAGAAGTCCGAGGACGCGGTCGTGATCCCGCCGAGCGAAGGCCAGTCGAAGAGCAACGCCGGCCAGGTCGACACCGTGAGCGCCCGGCCGGCGCCGGTGGTCGAGGAAAAGGAGGCCAAGAGCACGCTGCAGGAGTCGCTCGCCGATAACCTGCCGCGGAATATCGAGGCGGCCGACAACTTCAAGCGCGACCGCAAGGCGCAGCACACGGGCGCGGACGTGCTGCAGGTCGTGCAGGCCGACAAGAACGCGGTGATCGGCACCTTCGGCGCGATGACGCAGACGCCGCCGCCGGCGCCGCCCGAGCACGATCCGGTCGACCTGCCGCCGCCGGAGGCGGCGCCGCGCACCCCTGCGATCAACCTCGGCCAGGGCAGCATCCCCTCACTCCTGAAGGAGCACCTCGACCTCAGCGGCTACACCCAGCAGGCGGACAAGCAGCTGAAGGACGAAGGCGTGACGCAGGAGCAGCTCGACATGGTGGACAGCGGCGAGCTCGCCGAGGCGAACAAGGAAAAGAAGGGCATGGAGGTGAAGGCGAAGACCGAGCCCGCTGCCATGCAGCAGGCGGTGAGGCAGGAGGCGGTGCAGGTCGAGACGCAGCTCGCGCAGGAGGAGAAAGCCGGCCGCGCGACGATGGAGGCGAAGCGCCGCGCGGAGCTGAACAGGACCGCGCAACGCCAGAAGGGCGCGAAGAGCGCGCTCGAGAAGAAGCGCGACGAGGTCGCGGCGAATATCAACGGCATGTACAAGACCGCGCAGGACAGCGTGACGAAGAAGCTCGCCGAGCTCGAGACGCAGTCGATGAAACGCTTCGACGAGGGCAACGCGCGGGCCGCCAAGGCGTTCGAGGACAACGTCAAGCGCGAGCTCGACGCGTACAAGGCGGATCGCTACTCGGGCTGGTTCGGCTGGGCGCGCCGGGCGAAGGACTGGATCAAGGGGATGGACGAGCTGCCGCGCGTGAAGGAGATCTTCGACACCAACCGCGCCGAGTTCGTCGCCACCATCGACCGGCTGGTCGAGGCGATCGCCGCGGACCAGAAGCGCGTGGTGCAGGAATGCAAGGACGAGCTCGCCCAGGCGCGCGAGAAGATCCAGGGCTACGTCGACGGGCTGGAGCCGGCGCTGAAGGGCATCGGCAAGCAGGCCGCGGGCGAGATGAACGACAAGCTGAACGACCTCGACCAGACGGTCGCGCAGAAGGAGCAGGACCTCCAGGCGCAGCTGAAGGACAAGCAGACCGCCGCGATCAAGGCGATCGACCAGAAGATCGAGAAGATGAAGGAGGCGATGTCGGGCGCGCTCGCCAAGCTCGGCAAGCTGCTGCTGTGGGCGGCGAAGAAGTTCTTCACCTGGGCGCTCTCCAAGTTCGGCATGTCGCTCTCCACCATCGAGAGCATCATCGACAAGGGCACCGCGGTGCTGAAGGCGATCTTTACGGGCCCGATCAAGTTCGTGAAGAACCTGATCGCCGCGGCCAGCCTCGGCTTCCAGAACTTCGGCAAGAACTTCCTCACCCACCTGAAGAACGCGGTGTTCGAGTGGCTCACCGGCTCGCTCGAGGGCGTGCGGCTGCCCGAGACCTGGAACCTGCGCGGCATCCTGAGCGTGCTGTTCCAGCTCGTCGGCCTCACCTACCAGAACATCCGCGCGCACCTGGTGCGGTTGATCCCCGAGCCGGTGGTGCGCGGCCTGGAGACCGGGTTCGCGCTGGTGAAGACGCTGATCACCGAGGGCCCGATGGCGGCCTGGGAGCAGCTGAAGGACATCGCCAAGGACCTGCAGGACGAGTTCGTCAACGCGGTGAAGAACTGGATCAAGTGGAAGGTCATCGAGGAGGCGATCAAGACCATCCTCGCCCTGTTCATCCCCGGCGCCGGCATCATCCGCGCCATCATCGCGATCTACGACACCATCGTCTTCTTCATCCAGAAGGCGAAGCAAATCATGCAGATGATCGGCAGCTTCCTCGGCTCGATCAGCGAGATCGCCGCCGGCAACATCGGCGCCGCCGCCGCGGCGCTCGAGGACGGCCTCGCGCGCGGGCTGAAGCTCGTGATCGCGTTCCTCGCCAGGTTCCTGCG
>DASRIR010000258.1:0-2128 GCA_035649875.1 Burkholderiales bacterium
CCGGCTGGTCGAGAAGGGCTGCGCGCTGTGCTCGAGCTGGCTCGCGCGCGTGATGCCGATCCACCCGCAGCTCGAGGGCCGGCGCTTTCTCGTGCGCCGCGACGGCCGCTGGATGGCGACGCCGATGCTGGTCGCGCTGGCCGTGATCGAGACCACCGACCTGGTGTTCGCCGTCGATTCGATCCCCGCCGTGTTCGCGGTCACGCGCGACCCGTTCCTGGTCTACAGCTCGAACATCTTCGCGCTGCTCGGGCTGCGCTCTCTCTACTTCCTGCTCGCCGGCGTGATCCGCAAGCTGCGCTTCCTGCGCCTCGGCCTGGCGCTGATGCTGCTGCTCGCCGCGATCAAGCTCGCCATCGGCGACCTCTACCACGTGCCGCCGCTCGTCTCGCTCGCCGCGATCGTGGTGATCTTCGGTGCCGCCATCGGGGCTTCGTTGCTCTTTCCCTCAGCAGCAAAAACCTGCGTTCACCTCGACCACATCGCGCAGGTGAAGCCGCGGAGCACGGGCTGCGAGGAATGCCTGAAGAAGGGCGAGCGGTGGGTGGAGCTGCGCATGTGCCTCAGCTGCGGCAACGTGGGCTGCTGCGACAGCTCGAAGAACCGGCACGCCAGCGCGCACTTCCAAGCCACCGGTCACCCGCTGATGCGCACCCTGCAGCCCGGCGAGAGCTGGAAGTGGTGCTACGTCGACAAGATGAAGCTGGACTGAGCCCGCGTCCTACAGCCAGTCGGTGAGCAGCACGCCGACGCCGATGCGGTGCATGTTGTAGTTATAGTCGATCAGGCTCTCGCCGTAGCCGTTGTACCACTGCACCAGGCCGCGCAAGCGGCGCGCGATCGGAAACGACCAGGAGAGCTCGGCGTTGTAGCGGCGCTCGCTGTCGAACAGGTTGCGCAGCATGGCGCCGAACACCTGTCCCCGCCAGTGGTACAGCGCGCGCAGCTCGTAGCGCCCGAGATAATTCTCGATGTCGGGATTGTTGTCCTCTTCCGCGTCCTCGTGAATGCGCACCCAGGGCTTGAAGCTCAGGGCGAAATCGCCGCGTACCAGCTGGAAGTCGGCGAACACGCGATTCCAGCTGCGCGACAGGGGCTCGGCGCGTCCGTTGGATTGGTGGACGAAGCCGGCGTTGACCGCGCGCAGCTTGAAGCCGAGCAGCTCGGCGCGCGTCAGGAACGAGAGATAGACCTCGGGCTCGTAGTTGGTCTCGCGAAACGGTGCCGAGATCGTGCCGTTGAAGAGCTGCCACAACGCGACCTGCGTGTAGCCGAACCAGAGGTCGCCGTTGCCGCCGAGCAGGTCGTCGGCCATCTTGGTCTGGAAGCTGAGCTGGAACTTGATCTCCTCGCTGTCGAGGCGATCGGAAGACCCGGTGAACTCGTAGGGCGCCTGGTTCGGCGTGCTCATCGAGGTGACCAGGATGTAGTTCGGCTTGCGCGCGGTGAGCGTGAAGCTCTCGCGCCGCGCGTCGTCCTCGATGCGCTGCTGCCAGATGCTCTGGGCCTGCGCGCCTGCGGCGGGAGCGCCGAGGATCAGGGCGCCGGCGAGCAGCGCCAGCCACCCGTGCGTCATCGCGGGATACTCGCCAACAGCGCGTTGAGCCGCTCGGAGACCGCGCTCGCCTCGAGCACGCTCATGTGCGTCTCGTCGTAGCCCTGGACCTCGACCGCGTTCTGCCGCGCGGCGGGGCGCAGCTGGCTCGCGACCGTGACCACGCCGTCGCTCGGCTCGCCGAGCGCGATCGTCCGGTCGTTGCGGAAGCTGTAGAGCAGGTGATGGGGCACGCCGGGGTCGCGGCCGTAGAGCGACTGCAGGTAGGCGCTGCCCGGCGCCATGTCGGTGAACACGCGCGCCGAGCCGATCGGCGCCTTCGCGCCCCATTCGGCGCCCTTGTGGCCGTCCCACGGCGTCGAGATCGAGACGAAGAGCGGCACCGCCGCGCCGCCCCCGCCCTCGCGGTAGCGCTGCAGGAAGCCGCGCGACACCAGCCCGCCCATGCTGTGCGCCACCACTACGAATGATTTGAAGCCGTACTGCACCTGCACCTTGCGCATGGTCTGCGTCAGGTGGTCGGCGATCTGCGGCAGGTGCGCGCCGGACGGGTAGTAGTACACCCAGGGCTGG
>DASRIR010000259.1:0-3669 GCA_035649875.1 Burkholderiales bacterium
TCTTGATGTTCGCCTCCTTGCGCGCGAGCACCGTGAAAGGCTCCGGATGCAGCGACATCACCGCGCGCAGCTCCTTGAAGGCGCCGTCCTTGAACTGGCTCTCGCCCTTGACCGCGTTGTGCTGCACGTCGGACTGCGCGACGCCGAGGTCCAGCTCACCCGCCTTGATCGTGTTCACGTTGAACACCGAGCCGCCGGTCGACTCGACCGAGCAGCGGATGCCGTGCTTCGAGCGGTCCTTGTTCACCAGCCGGCAGATCGCGCCACCCGCGGCGTAGTAAACGCCGGTGACGCCGCCCGTGCCGATGGTGATGAACTTCTGTTGCGCATGCGCCGCGGGGACGCTCGCCAGTGCCGCGGCGACCGCCGCGAACGCAATTAAGGGTTTCATATGGTCTGCTCCTCTAAGGTGGATATCGCTGTGCCTAGTTTATCGACTAGCTCGTCGAGCTGGGATTCGTCCAGGATGAAGGGCGGGGCGAGGAGCACGTGGTCGCCCTGGACGCCGTCGATCGCGCCCCCCATCGGGTAGCACATGAGCCCGGCTTCGAGCGCCTTGCGCTTCAGGCGCGCATGCATGCGCAGCTTCGGATCGAAGGGCTTCTTCGTCGCGCGGTCTTCGACCAATTCGACACCCCAGAAAAGACCGCGTCCGCGGATGTCGCCCACGTGCGGGTGCTCCGCAAAGGCTTGGCGCAGCTTTTTTTCAAGACGCGCTCCCAGGGGTTGGACCCCGTTCAAGATCCCGTCGTCGTGCAGGCGCTTCTGCACCGCGAGCGCTCCGGCGCAGGCCGCGGCGTGGCCGATGTACGTATGCCCGTGCTGGAAGAAACCGCTGCCGCGCTGGATCGTGTCGGCGATTTCCTTCGAGACCATGAGCGCGCCGATCGGCTGGTAGCCCGCGCCGAGTCCCTTGGCGATCGCGACGAGGTCCGGAACGATGCCTTCCTGCTCGAAGGTCCAGAGCGTGCCGCAGCGGCCCATGCCGCACATCACTTCGTCGAGGATGAGCAGCACGCCGTAGCGGTCGCAGAGCTCGCGCACGCGCTTGAAGTAGCCGGGCACGGGCGGCACGGCGCCGATGGTCGCGCCCGCCACCGTTTCGGCGACGAAAGCAATGACGCTTTTGTCCTGGAATTGCGCTTCCAGCTCGCGCGCAAGGCGCTCCGCGTACGCCGGGTCGCTCTCGCCCGGGTTCTTGCCGCGATAGGCATAGCAGGGCGAAACGTGCGTCGTCCTGACCAGCAAAGGCTCGAATTGCTTGCGCCGCCACGCATTGCCGCCCACCGCGAGCGCGCCGAGCGTGTTGCCGTGATACGACTGACGCCGTCCGATCACGTGCGCGCGGTGCGGCTCGCCTTTCTCGACGAAGTACTGGCGCGCGAGCTTGAGCGCGGCCTCGATCGCTTCGGAGCCGCCGGAGACGAAGTACACCTTGTCGAAGCTTTTTGGCGCGCGCGCGATGAGCGCGTCGGCGAGCTCTTCCATCGGCTCGTTGGTGAAGAACGAGGTGTGCGCGAAGGGCAGCTTCTCGAGCTGGCGTTGGATCGCCTGCACGACCGCGGCATCGGAGTGACCGAGGCAAGAGACCGCGGCCCCGCCCGAAGCATCGAGATAGCGCTTGCCGTCCCGGTCGATGAGATAAGCGCCCTCGCCGCGCACCGCCACGGGGTACTTCAAGCGCGGGTCGCGATGGAAGACGTGGGTCACGGCGTCAACCATAGCACGGGCTCGAGAGTAAGATGGCCTCCCCTGGAGGAGGACCCATGCGCACGCTCGCCCTTTGTTTGACCCTGCTCGTTCCTGCATTCGCATTCGCCCAGCCGCTACCGGCGGTCGCGCCGGAGAAAGCGGGGTTCTCGAAGGAAGGCCTGGCGCGCATCGATCGCTTCTTCCAGCGCGAGATCGGCGCGAACCGCGTGCCGGGCGCGGTGGTGGCGATCGCGCGCGACGGGCGGCTGGTCCATTACCGCGCCTACGGCCAGCTCAATCCCGCTTCGAGCGAGCCGATGCCGATCGATGCGATCTTCCAGCTCGCCTCGATGACCAAGATCATGGTCGCGGTCGGCGCGCTCGCGCTGAACGAGGACGCCCGCCTGCCGCTCAAGTCGACGCTCGACGAGTACTTCCCGGCGTTCGCCAAGATGACGGTGGGCGAAGCGCGCGAAGCGGCGCGCCCGATCTTCATCCACGATCTCTTCCGCCACACTTCGGGGCTGACTTACGGCGGGCGCGGCAGCACGCCGGTGCACAAGCTCTACCCGGCGAGCTCAGGCTCGGCGGCAACGCAGCTCACCGCCGACGAGTTCCTGGCGCGGCTCGCTTCCGTCCCGCTCCTCTACCAGCCGGGCACGGTGTGGGATTACGGGTTCTCCACCGACGTGCTCGGCCTCGTGGTGGAGAAAGTGAGCGGGCAGAAGCTCGGCGATTACCTGAAGGGCGCGGTTTGGGACAAGGTGCGCATGCCCGACACGTATTTCGAGGTGCCCGCCGACAAGAAAAAGCGCATCGCGCGCCCGCTCGCCAATGATCCGCTCACCGGCAAGCCCCAGCAGATCGCGCTCATCGACGCGCCACTAAAGTTCCAGTGCGGCGGCGGCTGCGCCTTTGCGAGCGTCGGCGACTATCTGCGCTTCGGCCAGATGCTGCTCGACGGCGGCACGATCGACGGCCGCCGCGTGCTCAGCCCGAAAACCGTCGCCTTCATGACCACCGACCATCTCGGCGAGAACATCAAGAACCAAGTCGCGGGCACCGAGCCGCATCGCGATGGCTACGGCTTCGGGCTCGGCGTCGCCGTGCGGCTGAAAGACGGCATCGCCGCCACGCCGGGCACCAAGGGCGATTACACCTGGAACGGCGCAAACGGCACGTCGTTCTGGGCAGATCCGCAGGAGCGTCTCGTGGTCGTGGTCGGCACCGCGGCGCCGGGCGAGATCCGCAAGTACTACCGCGAACAGATGGGTGCGCTCGTCTACGGCGCTATGACAGAATTGCGCCGGCAGAATCACTGATCTTCAGATTCCAGGAGGAGCGATGTTCAGATTCATAGCGATCGCGCTCGCCGCGTCGGTTTCGTGCGGCGGCGCGCTGGCCCAGAACAAGATCAAGTACGCGCTCGGCGACGTCATCGGCATCGACGACCTGCCGCTGCTCGTCGCGGCCGAGCGCTCGAAGAGGCGCGGCGTCGAGGTCGAGATCACGCCGTTCAAGAACGAGGACATCGCCACGCAGGCGGTGATCAACGGCCAGGCCGACATCGGCCAGGGCACGCCGTACGCCGCGATCGAGAAGGTGAATGTGCCGATCCGCTTCTTCGTGCAGCTTTGGTCGCTGCAGTTTTTCCCGGTGGTGGCGAACGAGCACTACAAGAGCTGGAAGGACCTCGACGGCCAGGAGATCGCCGTGCAGGGCCGCGGCTCGGGCACCGAGGCGATCATGCTGCTCATGGCGAAGCAGCATGGCATCAAGTACAAAAACGTGAGCTACGTTCCCGGCTCGCAGGTGCGTGCGCTCGCGCTGATCAAAGGCAACATCCGCGCCTCGATCCTCGACGCGACGAACAAGAACTTCCTGATGCGCGAGGCGCCCGGCAAGTTCACCATCCTGCCGCTCGGTGAGATCAAGGCGAGCGACGAGTCGCTGTTCGCGCGGCTGGAGTACCTGCAG
>DASRIR010000260.1:0-55561 GCA_035649875.1 Burkholderiales bacterium
GCAGGAGCGCGCGCGAGGAAGCAGGCAAGGTGCTGGAGTTCTTCGACCTCGCCCACAAGCGCGACGAGCTCGCCGGCAATCTCGCTTTTGGCGAGCAGCGGCGCCTTGAATTCGCCCGCGCGTTTGCCGCAAAGCCCGCGCTGCTGCTGCTGGACGAGCCTGCGGCCGGCATGAACGCCGAGGAGATCGAGCAGCTCGATGCGCGTATCCGCAAGCTGCGCGACACCGGCATGGCGATTCTGTTGATCGAGCACCATGTCGAGCTCGTCATGGCGATTGCGGACCGGATCGCGGTGCTCAATTTCGGCCAGAAGATCGCCGAAGGTTCGCCGGCTGACGTACAGGTCAACCCGCTGGTGCGCGAGGCTTATCTCGGCACCTCGGCGGCGGCGTGAGGGGCGGACGATGCTCGAAATCACCGACCTCGTCACCGCTTACGGCAAGATCGAGGCGCTGAAGGGTGTGTCGCTGAGCGTCGACGAGGGCCGCATCACCTGTCTGCTCGGACCGAACGGGGCCGGCAAGACCACGCTGATGATGTCGATCGCCGCGATCCTCAAGCCCCGGCGGGGCTCGATACGGCTCGAGGGCGAGGAGCTCGTCGGGCTCTCGCCGGCGAAGATCGTCGCCAAGGGTGTCGCGCTCGTGCCGGAAAACCGTCTCGTCTTCCCGCAGATGAGCGTACGGGAAAATCTCCATGCCGGCGCCTATCAGCGAAACGACAAGGCCGGGATCGAAGCCGACATCGAGCGCATGTATGCCCGCTTCCCGCGCCTGCAGGAGCGGCGCGAGCAGCTTGCGGGCACGCTGTCGGGCGGCGAGCAGCAGATGCTTGCGGTCGCCCGCGCGCTGATGTCGCGGCCGCATGTTCTTCTGATGGACGAGCCGTCGCTCGGCCTCGCACCGATGATCGTTGCGGAAATCTACCGCATCATCGCCGAGCTCAATCGCGATGGAACGACGATCTTCCTGGTCGAGCAGAACGCGCACATGGCGCTCAAGGTGGCCCATCGTTTCTTCCTCATGGAGCAGGGCCGCGTGAGCTTCAGCGGCGACCCCGGCTCACTCGCCGAGGACGAGGTCATCCGGCGCGCCTACCTCGGCTCGTCCAGGAATTGATCGACGTGGCGTTGATCGACATTTTCCAAAACACGCTGGATGGCCTGACCGCCGGCGCGTCGTACGCCTTGCTGGGCGTCGGGTTCACCCTGATCTTCGGCGTTCTGCGGCGCGCCAACCTGTCGTACGGCCCCGCCATCATGTTGGGCGCCTATGCGGCGACCTGGGTCTCGCTGCACACCGGCGCGGGATTGCTGGTCCTTTTCCTCGTCGCAGTCCTGGCAACCGTGCTCGCCGGCAGCTACGTCGAGCGCCTGTGCTTCGCGCCGCACCGCAGGGGTCCGGCCGCGGCCGCCATGGTGGCGAGCTTCGCCATCTGGATGCAGCTCGAGGAGCTCGCCACGCTTCTCCTGCCGAGACACCTTTACGCGTTTCCCGCGCTTTACGAGGGCGGCGCGCTCCATTTCGGCCCGTTTTCCCTGCGCGTCGAATCACTTCTGATGCTGCTTGCCGCGCTCGCCGTGTGTTTCGTCGGCTGGAAAGCGCTCTACGCGACGCGCTTCGGCGTCGCCGTGCGGGCGGTGATCGACGATCCGCGCGCCGCCGAGCTTTCCGGAATCAGCGTCGGCGCGATCTCGCTGCGCGTCTTCGCGCTGGCGTCCGCCATCGGCGGCCTGACGGGATTCCTCATCGTCGCGAGCCACGAGCAGGTCACGCCGATGCTCGGCATGTGGTCCACGCTCAAAGGCATGCTGGCGATGATGCTCGGCGGGCTGGGATCGCTGCCCGGAGCCGTGGTGGGCGGTCTTGCGCTCGGCCTGATCGAGGCGCACAGCCAGTGGTACCTCGGCCCGCAGTTCCGGGATTTCATCGCCTATTTCCTGCTCTTTGCCCTGCTCGCAGCCCGGCCGCCATGGATGAATACGCGATCGGCGTACTGACCAGCATCGGCCTGCTGACCTTCGTCGCGGCCTCGGCGTACTTACTGCTGATCGCGGGCGAGCTTTCCTTCGGCCAGCAGGCTTTTTTCGGTGTCGGCGCCTACGCCGCCGGGATCGCGACCGCGATGTTCGGCCTGCCGCTGCCCCTGGCGATACTGGCCGCCATGCTGCTCGGCGGCCTGGCGGCGGCGCTGGTCGGGCTGCCGGCGCTGCGGCTGCGCGGACTCTATTTCGCGATGGCCACGCTGGCGGCGGCGGAGATGCTGCGCATCCTGTTCGAGCTGTTCCACTGGCAGGTCCAGGTCGGCGGCGAGGCCGTCGGGCCGGACGGCACCCAGGGCTTCCGCGGCATCCGCTGGGTCTTCGAGCGCGGCGTCGAGCCGCTGGGCTTCCTCGGCATCGTGTGGGCCCTGCTGGCCGGCGTAGTCCTGCTATTCATTCTGGTCGAGCGTTCAAGACTCGGTACCACCATCCGCGCGCTCGGCGAGGACCCGGAGCTCGCGGGCGCGCTTGGCGTCGACGTCCTGCGCCTGAAGCTCGGCGTGGTCGCGGCTGCGGGCGCGCTCGCCGCGCTCGGCGGCGCGCTCTTCGCCCATCACAACACCTATATCGAGCCCCGCAACTTCGACATCATGCTCGGCGTGCACACCCTCGCCTACGCGCTGATCGGCGGCCTCGGCACCGTCTTCGGGCCGCTCCTCGGCGTCGCGCTCGACCTCGGGCTGCTGGAGGGCACGCGCGTCTTCCAGGGCTATCGCATGATCGTGTTCGGCGGCCTGGTCGCCCTGCTCCTCATCTGGCGGCCGCGCGGCCTGCTCGATGAGCGAATGGTCCATTGGCTGAGGACGCGGAGATGAGACGCGTTGCTTTCGTTGCCCTGCTGGTCTCCCAGGCCGCGTTCGCGCAGAAAACGGACGCCAGGCTGGACTGCAAGCACACTGGCAAGGATTTCATCTACGACTGCGTCATTCGCCTCGCCCGGGCCGGCGAGCCGCTGACGGGTGCGCAGGTCACGGTGGGCGCCGACATGCCGTCGATGCCGATGGCGCACCAGGTCAAGCCGGTGAAGGCAAAGCCCACCAAGACCCTGGGCGAGTACCGCGCCCGCCTCGACCTCGAGATGGGCGGCGAGTGGGCGGTGAAGCTCAGGCTCTCGGACCCGGTGCGGGACCAGCTGGTGCTGCACTACGAGTTCGACGAGCGCGGCGCGCGCCCGGTCAAACGAAGCGCGAAATCTCCTCGAAAGTAAGGCGCGGATTGCGCGGCGGAATGTTCTTCCCCGTGCCGTAGCCGATGATCACCAGGAAGTTCGACTTGAAGCGGCCGTCAGGGAAGAACGCCGCGTCAACCTTGGCATTATCGAAGCCCGACATCGCCCCGCAGTCGAGCCCTACCGCGCGCAGCGCGAGCAGGTAGTAGCCACCCTGCAGCGTTCCGTTGCGAAAGGCGGTGGTCTCGGTGTGCGCGCCCTTGTCCCTGAACCAGTTGATCGCGTCCTTGTTGTGGAACATGCGCGGCAGGTTCTCCCAGAAGCGCAGGTCGTGCGCCACGATCGCGATCACGGGTGCCTTCAGGGTCTTCTCTAGGTTGGTGGCCGACAGCGCCGGCCGCAGCTTTTCCCGCGCTTCGCCGGAGCGCAGGTAGAGAAAGCGCGCCGGCTGGCTGTTCGCGCTCGTCGGCCCCCATTTCATGATGTCGTGCGCCGCGCGCAGCACGTCGTCGGTCACCGGCTTGTCGGTGAAGTCGCTGTGCGTGCGCGCATTGCGCAGCAGCAGGTCGAGCGTTTTTTCATCAGCCATAATCGCTCCCGATGGTGGACCTCCGTAGTGTAATTCGGCCAGGCGACGGAATCCTGTGGGGCCAGGCCTGCGCCGAGCCGCAAGCGCTGGTCGAAGCGCTCGTGTCCCAACGCGCCGCCCTGGGCGGAGTGGGATGCTTCCTCGGCTCGAGCTACTCCGGCATCGTGAGGCCCGAGCACGCCGACCACCTGCGCCTTTCCGCCTATTGTGGGATCGGCACCAACCGCGCGCTCGCCGAAGCCGGCGCACTCGAGATTCTGCCCACACCCTATTCGCACCTGGGGGCACTCATTCGGGAAGGCGGCATTCGCGCCGACGTGGCCATGATCCAGGTAAGCCCGCCGAACGCGCGTGGCGAATACAGCCTCGGGCTCGCCGCCGACTACCTGGTGCCCGCGCTGGACATGTGCCGGGCCATCGTCGCCGAAGTGAACGATCAGGTCCCATGGACGCACACGGAGCGGCTGCTGCGCAGAGAGGACTTCGACCTGGTGCTCGAGAGCTCGCGCGCCCCGGCGGGCCCGAGCCCGCGGCCGCCCGGCGAGCTGGAAGCCGCGATCGCGCGCCATGCGGTCGGCTTCGTCCCGAACGGCGCGGTGCTGGAGTTCGGCATCGGCTCCCTTCCCGATGCGGTTTGCGCGGCCCTCGGCCGGCACGAAGGCTTGCGCGTGCATACGGGCAGCGTCGGCGACGGGGTGGTCGAGCTCGCCGAGCGCAGCATCGTGGGCCGCATCGACTGCGCGCTGCTCGTCGGCTCGCGCAAGCTGTTCGGCTTCGCGCGCGAAAACGAACGGCTGCGCCTGCGCAGCTCCGAGTACACGCACAGCGCCGAGGTGCTGGCGCGGCAGCCGCGCTTCGTGGCGATCAATTCCGCGGTCGAGGTCGACCTCACCGGCCAGGTCAATGGCGAGCTCGCCGGCGCGAGCTACGTCGGCGCGGTGGGCGGCGCGCTCGACTTTGTGCGCGCCGCGAATCAGTCGGCGGGCGGGGTTGCCATCACGGTACTCCCGAGCTCCAGGATTGTGGAGCGCCTGTCGGGTCCAGTGTCGGTGCCGCGCAGCGAAGCGGGCGTGGTGGTGAGCGAGAAAGGCTCAGCCGACCTGCGCGGCTGCAGCCTGCGCGAACGCGAGCGGCGGCTGCGGGCGATCAGCGGAAATTCCTGAGCGCGCGCTCCGTCCAGAAGGGCAGCGCCGCCAGGAATATGAAGCCGAGCGCGAGCCCGATCGTGGCGCGGTAGCCGCCGGTCAGGTCGTGAAGCAGCCCCCCGGCGAACGAGCCGAACGCTGCGCCGACCGCGTTGCTCGCGTAGATGATTCCGTAGATCGTGGCCACGCGCGGACCGGTGAAGTACCGTGCCGAGACCGACGAGATGATCGGCCCGCGCACCCCCATGCACAAGCCGAAGACCGGGACAAACAGCGCCAGCAGCATGGCCGATGGGGCAATCGTCATCCCCAGAAGCAGCGCCATGCCGGTCGCGGTACCGCAAAAGCTCACGGTGACGGTCTGCCGATAGCCGAACCGGTCGGCTGCCATTCCGCTGCCCATCACGCTCGCCGCGGAAAGGAGTCCCACGATGCCGAAAGCCGTGGCGGCCGCCAGCGACGAAAAGCCGGCATCGACGAAAAAGGCGATGAGCTGCACCACGATCGAGAACATTCCCGCCGCGGTGAAGAAGAAGACCTGGATCAGGCCCCAGAATACCGGCGAGCGCAGCGCGGCCTTGAGCGTCCAGCCCTCGCCCGGCTTGTGCACCGCTTCGTGGCGGGGCCCTCCCGCGGCGAAGGTCTTCCAGGGCACGAGCAGCACGACGAGCGGCGCGAGCGCAAGCAGCGTCCAGCCGAGCAGCCGGTAGCTCACGCGCCAGCCGTACTCGCCGACCAGGAACTGCACCAGCGGGACGAAGAGCACGGTGCCGACCCCGAAGGCCGAGTACGCGATGCCGATCGCGGTCGACAGGCGCTCGCGGTACCAGCGCGCGAGCAGCGCCGATGCCGGCACCATGCCGTTCAGGCTGACGCCGATACCGACCAGCACGCCGATGAAAAGATAGAACTGCCAGAGCTGCGTCAGCCCGCCAGCGAGCAGCATCGCCGCGCCAAGGCTCGCCATGCCGGCGCCGTACACCCAGCGCGGCCCGAGCCGGTCGAACATCAGCCCGACGAAAGGCGCGGTGAAGCCGTTGACCAGCAGGTAGATCGAATAGACGCTGGTCAGCTCCGAGCGCGACCAGCCGAGGTCGCGCTCCAGCGGCAGCAGGAACACCGCGTACGTGTCGCCGAGGCCGCGCCCGAACATGTTGAGCGCGAAGCAGGCGGCGAGAACTCCGACTGCGGTGCTCAGGCTTTCTCGGCGGGTTCGAGCCCGAACACCTGCCGCAGGTAGCGCAGGTAGCCCGGGTCCTTGCTGATCGTCTTGCCCGGCGAGTCGGAGACCTTCGCCACCGGCTGGCCATTACACTCGGTCATCTTGATGACGATGTTGATCGGCTCGTGCCCGAGGTCGTTGGTGAGGTTGGTGCCGATGCCGAACGCGGTCTGCGCGCGGCCGTGGAAGCGGCGCGCGATCGCGATCGCGATCGGCACGGTGAGCTGGTCGGAGAAGATGAGCGTCTTGGTGCGCGGGTCGACCCGGTTGCGGCGGTAGTGCTCGATCAGCCGCTCGCCCCAGGCGAAGGGATCGCCCGAGTCGTGGCGCGCGCCGTCGAACAGCTTGCAGAAGTACATGTCGAAGTCGCGCAGGAAGGCGTCGGTGCCGTAGGTGTCGGCGACCGCGATGCCGAGGTCGCCGCGGTACTCCTGCGCCCACTTGTCGAAGGCGAAGGTCTGCGAGTCGCGCAGCCGCGGGCCGAGCGCCTGGCAGGCCTGCATGTACTCGTGCGCCATGGTGCCGAGTGGCGTGAGCTTGTTGCGCATCGCGAACCAGACGTTGGAGGTGCCGGCGAAGTTCTGCGGCATCTCGCGCTTGAAGCTCTGCAGCACCTCCTCCTGCCAATCGCGGGAAAAACGCCGCCGGGTGCCGTAGTCGCCGATCTTGAAGCCGAGCCCGGGGTCCACCGCGCGCGCGCTGTCGATTTTCGCCTGCAGGCGCCGGCGGCCTTCGGCGAAGTCGGCCTTCGGCTGCGTGCGGCGGAAATAGAGCTCCGACACGATCGCGAGCAGCGGGATCTCGTACATGATCGTGTGCAGCCACGGCCCGCGCACGGTGAGCTCGATCTCGCCCGGCTTCTCGCCCGCGCCGACGCGCACGTATTTCTCGTTGAAGTGGAACAGCGCCAGGAAATCGACGAAATCCGACTTCATGAAGCGCAGGCTGCGCAGGTACGCGAGCTCGTCGTCGCGAAAGCGCAAGGCGCACAGCTCGGTGAGCTCACGCCGGATGCCGTCGAGGTCGGGCTGCAGGTCGACACCCTCGGTGCGGCACTTGAACCGGTACTCGACCTGCGCGCCGGGAAAGTGGTGCAGCACCACCTGCATCATGGTGAACTTGTAGAGGTCGGTGTCGAGCAGCGACTGGATGATCATGCCGCGGGCATTGTAACCTCACGCCCATGTGCGGCCGGTATGCCTTGCACGCGAATCCCGAAGTTGTTGCGTTGCAATTCCAGCTCGACGCGGCGCCCGAGTTCGGCCCGCGCTACAACATCGCGCCGGCGACCGACATCCTCGTGGTGCGCGAGCGCAAGGCGTCGCTCGCGCGCTGGAACCTGCGCGGCCGGTTCGTCAACCTGCGCGCCGAGACGGTGCGCGCCAAGTTCAGGCGCAGCGGCCGCTGCCTCGTACCGGCGAGCGGCTTCTACGAATGGAAGGCCGAAGGCGCGCGCAAGCAGCCGTACTATTTCTTTCCGAAGAACGAGGCGCTGTTCGGCTTCGCCGCGCTCTGGGAGCACGACACGTGCTCGCTTATCACTACCGACCCGAACGCGGTGATCGGCCAGGTGCATGACCGCATGCCGTTGATAGTCGCGCCGGCGGGGTACGCCGCGTGGCTTGCGGGCGATGAATCCATCCTGGAAACGAGCCCGGAGATCGAGATCGCCGGGCATCCCGTCGGCATGGCGGTCAACAGCGCGGCGAACGATTCGCCGAAGCTGCTCGAGCCCGTCGAGCTAGCTCGCGGGCTGTTCGACTAGTCCGGTTACGCGCACGCCTAGCAGCCGCACCGGCCGCTGACCGGCTTCCGTGCGCGCGATGAGCTCGACGGCCCACGAAGCGATGAGGTCGGGATCCGAAGTGTGCTGAGAAAGCGTGTGGCTGCGCGTCACGGTCTTGAAGTCGGCGTAGCGCACCTTGATCGTGATGGTGCGCGCCGTGAGCCGCCTGTGCTCGAGCCACGCCGCGTTCTCGCGCGCCATGCGGTCGAGCTCGGACCGAATGGCATCGACGCTCGTCAGATCCTCCGCGTAGGTGTTCTCGGTGCTGCTCGACTTGGACTCGCGATCGGGCACGACCGGGCGCGGATCGTCGCCGTGCGACAGCTGGCGCAACCAGTCCGCGAGGCTGCCGACCGTCCGGCGCAGGAGCTCCATGTCGACCGTGCGCACCTGCACCAGCTTCTCCAATCCGATGTTTCTCAGTTTCCGGGCGGTGACGGGTCCTACGCCCCAGAGCGCTTCGACGGATAGCTCCTGAAGGAAGCTCTCCACCCGGTCGGGCGGGATCACCGTCAGCCCGTCGGGCTTGCGGTAACCCGAGGCGATCTTGGCGAGGAACTTGTTCGGCGCGACGCCCGCCGAGGCGGTGAGCCCGGTTCGCTCGAGGATCTCGTTCTTCAGCCGCTTCGCCACCCGGCTGCCGAAGGTCACGCCCCAGGCGTTCTCGGTGACGTCGAGGTAGGCCTCGTCGAGCGACAGCGGCTCGACCAGCGGCGTGCACGCGCGCAGGATCTCCATCACCTGACCGGACACCGAGCGGTAGCGATCGAAATCCGGCGGCACCACCTGGAGCTCGGGACACAGGCGCAGCGCGCGCGACATCGGCATCGCCGAGCGCACGCCGAAGGCGCGCGCCTCATAGCTCGCGGCCGCGACCACGCCGCGCGACTCGGGCCGGCCGCCGACCGCTACCGGCCTGCCGCGCAGGCCGGGATCGTCGCGCTGCTCGACCGAAGCGTAGAAGGCGTCCATGTCCAAATGGACAATGCGCCGCATACTGTATATATTGCCACTAATGGATGAACTGACCGATCGACAGAACGAGATCCTGCGCCTGATTCGCGAGCTCACCGAGGTCTCGGGCTATCCCCCGACCCGCGCCGAGATCGCCGAGCGCATGGGCTTTCGCTCGGTGAACGCCGCCGAGCAGCACCTGCGCGCGCTCGAGAAGAAAGGCGCGATCGAGATTTCTTCGGGCGCCTCGCGCGGCATCCGCGTGCTCGACGGCCGCCCGGCGAACCGCCTCGGCCGGCTCCTCGAGCTGCCGGTGGTCGGGCGCGTGGCCGCCGGCAGCCCGATCCTCGCCGAAGAGCATGTGCAGGGACGCTACCAGGTCGATCCGAATCTCTTCACGCCGCGCGCGGATTACCTGCTGCGCGTGCGCGGCCTGTCGATGCGCGATGCCGGAATTCTCGAGGGCGACCTGCTCGCCGTGCATCGGACGCAAGAAGCGCGCACCGGGCAGATCGTGGTCGCGCGCCTCGCCGACGAGGTCACCGTCAAGCGTTATCGGCGTCGCGGACACACGGTGGAGCTGGAGGCGGAGAATCCGGAGTTCGCGCCGATCGAGGTCGACCTGCGGCGCGATTCGCTCACCATCGAAGGCGTCGCGGTCGGCATAATCCGCAACGGTAAAGGGCTGTAGAACACCTTCGGAGCTGAGGGATAACTTCCTCAGTCTTTGCCTTTAGAATGGCGCAGACTCTCCTGCGCCGGATGAATCACACCACCACAGCGAACGGCAGCGATACGGGCCTGCAGGTGTCGACCCGCGCGGTCGAAGCCGAGATCCGCGACCGCGCCGACCCGCGCCAGGTCCTCGCCGACCGCGTCGCCCAGCTCTACCGCCAGATGCCGATCGCGATCGGCGCGACCTTCATCGCCGGCGCGATCGCCACCTTTGAGCTGCAGGGGCGCTGGCTGAAGGAGCTGGTGCTCATCTGGTGGGCGATCGTGGTGACCTTCAGCGCGGCGGCGAGCCTGCTGCTTTACGCCTACTACCGGGCCGCGGACAAGGTCGGCAGCGCGCCGCAATGGCTGCGCTGGCTCGGCATCGCCGCGCTCGGCAACGGCGCGAGCTGGGGCCTCGCGGGCGGCGTCTTCTTCCGCTCGCTCTCCGACGAGCAGCAGGTGTTCCTCGCCTTCCTGTTCGCCGGCATGGCCTCGGTCGGCGTGCCGGTGTACGCCGCGTCGTGGCCGATCTTCGCGCTCTACGCGGCTGGGATCCTGGGGCCCTTCTTTTACGTGCTGCTCACGTTCGGCAACCGCCTGTTCGTCGAGATCGCGCTCCTCGTGCCGCTGTTCTACGCGCTGAACGTCGCGATCGCCTACCGGCTCACCCAGGTGTTCCATTCCGGCTACCGGCTGCGCCACGCCTACGGCAAGCTCACGCAGGACCATCGTCTCCTCAACCAGCGCCTGGAACGGCAGCTGGTGGAGCTCGAGGAAGCGCGCCGCCAGGTCGAGGCGAGCGGGCGCAAGCTCGCGCTGTTCGCCGAGCGCGCGCCGATCGCGGTGATCGAGCTACAGCCCGACGGCACGGTGGCCGAGGTCAACCACGCGGCCGAGATCCTGTTCGGCTACGCGGCCGACGAGCTGGTCGGCGGCTCGATGAAGAAGCTGGTGGCGCCCGAGCTGCACGAGGAGTTCGACCGCACCTGGCGCCAGCTCGTCACCACGCGCGAGTCGGTGCCCGGGGTCAAGATCCGCAACCCGCGGCGCGACGGCGTCGAGCTGGTGTGCGAATGGACCGTGACGCCGCTCGTCAACTTCCAGAAGGAGGTGATCGCGGTCATCGCGCAGGGGCGCGACATCACCGCGCAGCTCGAGGCCGAGCGCATGAAGAAGGAGTTCACCTCCACCTTGTCGCACGAGCTGCGCACGCCGCTCACCTCGATCATCGGCTCGCTGCAGCTCATCAACAGCGGCGTGATGGGCGACGTCGACAAGGAGGTCGCCGAGCTCACCACAGTGGCCGAGCGCAACGGCCAGCGCCTGCTCGACCTGATCAACGACATCCTCGACATCGAGAAGATCGAGTCCGGCAAGCTGACGCTCGCGCCGGAGGTGATCGCGGTCGACGAGCTGGTGCGCGAGTCGATGGTGCTCAACAAGGGCTTCGGCGAGCGCTTCAAGGTGCGCTTCGCGTCCCATGGCGACAGCCCCGAGCGCAAGGTGCACGTCGACCGCAAGCGCCTGCTGCAGGTCATGACCAACCTGCTGTCGAACGCCGCCAAGTTCTCGCCGGAGGGCGGGGTGGTCGAGATCAGCACCGAGGACGCCGGGCCGAGCGTGCGCGTGGCGGTGCACGACCGCGGCGGCGGCATTCCGGAAGCTTTCCGCACGCGCATCTTCAGCCGCTTCGCCCAGGCCGACTCGACCGCCACCCGGCAAAAAGGCGGTACCGGCCTCGGCCTCGCGATCTGCAAGCGCCTGATCGAGCTCATGCATGGGCGAATCGGCTTCGAGGACCGGCCCGGCGGCGGCACCAGCTTCTGGTTCGAGCTGCCGCGCCACCCGGCCTAGAATCGCCTCCTAGAATCGAGCCCCGATGCCCGACCGCCCCCTGAACCGCATCTGTTACGTCGAGGACGACGAGGACGTGCAGCGCATCGTGCGCCTGTCGCTCGAGCGCGTGGGCAAGATGACGGTCGCGGTGGTGAGCGATCCGACGCAGGCGATCGCGACCATGACCGAGTTCCGCCCCGACCTGGTGATGCTCGACTGGATGATGCCGGTGCTGGACGGGCCGGCGCTGTTCCGCCAGATGAAGCTGCGCCCCGACACGAGCGCCCTGCCGGTGGTGTTCATCACGGCCAGGGCCTCGCAGCGCGACCTCGACGAGCTGAAGAGCCTGGGGGCGGCCGGCACGATCTCCAAGCCGTTCTCGCCCAAGGACCTGCCCGACCAACTGCGCGCCATCTGGGCGGCGCTTCCTTAGGCGCTTTTCAGTGTAGCGGTAGCGTCTTGTCGGACTGCGCGAGCGGCGCCTGCTGGTCGAACTTGCGCGACAGGAAGCCGATCACCTCGTCGGCGTTGCGGAAGCGGGCTTCGCGGTCTTTCTCCACCAGCTTCTCCACCAGCCGCTGGTACTGCGCCAGGCGCTCGGGCAGCGCCGGCGGCACCGTGTTCAGGTGGTGCATCGCCACCTCCATCGCGGTCTCGCCGTCGAACAGGTGCTTGCCGGTGAGCATCAGGTAAAGGAGCACCCCGGCGCTGTAGATATCGGTGCGCAGATCCAGCGCCCGCCCCTGCACCTGCTCGGGGCTCATATAGCGCGGCGTGCCCAGTACTTCGCCCGCACCGGTACGGTCGGCGGCGGCGATGTTCTTCGCGATGCCGAAGTCGACGATCGCGAGGCTGCCGTCGCTCCGGAACATGAGGTTCTGCGGCTTGAGGTCGCGATGCAGGATGCCTTTCTCGTGGATGTCGCCGAGGGCGAACATGAGCTCCCGGAAGAACTGCAGCGCGTCGTTCGGCGCGACCGGCTTGCCGGCCAGGCGCTTGGAAAGATCGCCGCCCTCGAAAAACTCCATCACGAGATACACGTTGTTCTCGTAGTTGCCGTGGCCGTAGATGCGCGCCACGTGGCGGCTCTGGATGCGCTCGACCATGGCGTACTCCTCCATGAAGCGCTCGAGCGCCTTGCGGTTGAGCACGATCTCCTGGCGCAGGATCTTCACCACCAGCGGTTCGTCGTCGTCCTCGCGCGAGGCGAGGTAGACGCGCGCAGTGCCGCCCTCGCCGATCATGTGCAGCACCTTGATGCCCGGGATGCGCACCTTGGCGCCGAGCGAGTGGCCTTCCATGCGCGAGGCGAGGTCGGGCGATACCGTGCGTTCGATCGCGGTCGCCGTCAGGTCGCGCAGCGAGGTGATGAGCTTCTCGCGCGTCAGCTCCTGCTTGCGCTGATAGTCGTCGGCGCCCGCCTTCATCGCGCGCACCGCGATGATCTCGTTGCCCGCGCCGGTGAGGAACAGGATCTTCGGGCAGTCCTCGCGCTGCTTGAGCGCCTTCAGCCACTCCAGGCCGTCGCCGCGGCCGAGCATGTAGTCGAGAATGATGACGTCGTACTCGCCGAGCGGAAACGCGGCCGTCGGCAGGTCGCGCTCGAGCGGATCGTACGCCTCGATGGCTGCGTCGGGCCACTGGCCGCGGATGTAGCGCGAGAGCAGATTGCGCAGATCCTCGTCGTCGTCGATCAGCAGGCAGCGCATCGGCTACCCGCTACTCATAGGCGATCTGCACCTTGGACAGGTAGTCGTGGTACTCGTTGATGCTCGCCTGGAGCGCCGCGCGGTCGCCGCTGCGCGCGCCGTCCTCGATGGTCTTGCCGAGGGTCGAGACGCGCTCGAAGCCGTAGGAGTTGCCGACACCCTTCATGCGATGCCCGAGCTGGCGCAGCTGCTCGAAGTCGGCGGCGGCGAGCGCGACGCGCAGGGTATCGAGCTCCTTGTGACGGTTCTTCATGAAGACCGGGATCAGGTCCTCGAGGTCCTTCGCCACGATGACCTTGTAGTCGGTGCTCATCCGGCAATTATAGTTCCCAGCCCCTGCGGCCTAGTCAGGGTTTGTCAGCAGCGATCGCGAGGTGCGGATGGATCGAGCGCGCCGCGTTCACCGCGAAGCGCGCCTCCGCGGTCGCCTCCATCGAACGGAGGATCTCGGCAAAATGCAGCATTGCGCCGAAGTGCCGCGGCTCGAGCTCGAGCGTGCGCGCGAGATCGCGCAGGCATTCCGCATCGCGGCCGAGCAGGTAATAAAGCGCGGCGCGCTTGTGCCAGGCTTCGGCGAAGCCCGGCGCGCGGCGCAAGAGGAGCGTGAGACGCGTCTCGGCGATGTCGTAGCGGCGCGCGGCGATGTCGCTGGTCGCGAGGTCGAGCTGGCGCGTTGCCGCGCCGTGCGGGTGGTGCATCCACACATTCCAGATCAGGTCCTCGGTGCCCAGCGCTTCCGCCGCCGCGCAGCGCGCCAGCCGGCGGAAGAGCGTGTCAAGCAACAGGGATACCCGGGCGGGGCGCCGGGTGCGATAGCTGCTGATCAGCCTGAGGATTTCAACCAATCGGCAGATCTTAGTGGAAATCGCGCGACTCGGCAGTGAGCGGGCCGAGCAGCGCGCTGTAGTCCGAAAGGCGCTGGGCCACCAGGTGTACGACTTCGCCGTCGCGCTCGACCGCGCCGCGCACGCCCATCAGGCGCGCGCCGAGCAGCTCGCGGCGCTGGCGCTCGACGAGGCTGCGCCAAACCACGATGTTCATGCACCCGGTCTCGTCCTCGAGCGTGACAAATACCACGCCACTCGCGGTGTCCGGCCGCTGCCGGCAGGTGACCAGACCGGCGACCTGCGCCCTCGCGCCATGGGGGAGCCGATGCAATTCTCCTGCCGTGAGGAAATTTTTCCGCGCCAGGCGCGCCCTCAGCAGCGCCAGCGGATGGCGCCCGAGGGTCAGACCGAGGCTCGCATAGTCGGCGACGATGTCTTCGCCCTCGCGCGGCGCGGCGAGCGCCGGCAGGCGCTCGGCGGCCGGCGCATCGAGCGGCGAGCGGCGCGCCGCTCCCGCGGCGGCCCAGTGCGCGAGACGGCGATGCCCGGCGAGCGACTGCAGCGCCCCCGCTGCGGCCAGGCAGCGCAGGTTTTTTCTGTCCAGATTCAAATCCGTCACCTTCAAGTAAGGGCGTGCGGCCGCGATCCGCCTGCCCTCCTTCTCGCTTAGGCCGCCCACCATGCGCAGTCCCAGGCGCAGGGCGCGGCGCTCGAGCGTGCAATCCCAGTCGCTGATCTGCACGTCGGGCGGGCGCACCTCGACCCCGTGGCGGCGCGCGTCCTGCACCAGCTGCGCCGGCGCGTAGAAGCCCATCGGTTGGCTGTTGAGGAGCGCGGCACAGAACGCCGCCGGGTGATGGCACTTGATCCAGGACGAGACGTAGACGAGGAGCGCGAAGCTCGCGGAGTGCGATTCGGGGAAGCCGTATTCGCCGAAGCCGAGGATCTGCCTGTAGATCGCCTCGCCGAACTCGGGCGCGTAGCCGTTGCGCTGCAGGCCGAGCTTCAGCTTGTCCTCGAACTGCTGCATGCTGCCCGAGCGGCGCCACGCGGCCATGGAGCGGCGCAGGCGGTCTGCCTCGCCGGGCGTGAAGCCCGCCGCGACCATGGCGAGCTCCATGACCTGCTCCTGGAAAATCGGCACCCCGAGGGTGCGTTCCAACACTCTTCTGACCTCGGCACTCGGATAAACCACGGGCTCAAGCCCGCGGCGCCGGCGCAGGTAGGGATGCACCATGCCGCCCTGGATCGGCCCCGGGCGCACGATCGCCACCTCGATCACCAGATCGTAGAAGGTCTCCGGCCGCAGCCGCGGCAGCATGCTCATCTGGGCGCGCGACTCGATCTGGAACACGCCGATGGTGTCCGCCTTCTGGATCATGCGGTAGACCTCGGGGTCTTCGGCGGGAACCTCCTGCATGCTCGTGCCGATCAGGTCCAGCGCCCGGCGGATGGCCGAAAGCATTCCCAGGGCGAGCACGTCGACCTTCAGCAACCCGAGCGCCTCGAGGTCGTCCTTGTCCCACTGGATCACGCTGCGCTCGGGCATCGCGGCGTTCTCGATCGGCACCAGCTCCGCGAGCGGGCCGCGCGAGATCACGAAGCCGCCGACGTGCTGCGACAGATGGCGCGGAAAGCCGCGCAGCGCCTGCGCCAGCTCGAACAGCGGATTCGAAGGTTCGAGTTTCTGGTCCCAGAACGCAAAGCTCTTGGCGATGCGGTCGACTTCCGCGAGCGGCATGCCGAGCGCCTTGCCGACATCGCGCAGCGCGCTCTTGGTGCGATAGCAGATCACGGTGGCAGCCAGCGCGGCGCGGCCGCGGCCGTATTTGCGGTATACGTACTGGATCACTTCCTCGCGCCGCTGGTGCTCGAAATCGACGTCGATGTCCGGCGGTTCGTTGCGCTCGCGCGAGACGAAGCGCTCGAAGAGGACGTTCATCCGGTCCGGGTCCACTTCGGTGATGCCGAGCGCATAGCACACCACCGAGTTCGCCGCCGATCCCCGGCCCTGGCAGAGGATCTTTTCCCCGCGCGCGAAGCTCACCACGTCGTGCACGGTGAGAAAAAAGGGCTCGTAACCGAGCTCGGCAATGAGCTCGAGCTCGTGCGCCACCTGCGCGGCGACCTTCGCCGGCACGCCCGCGGGAAAGCGCCGGCGCAGCCCCTCCTCGGTCAGCTTGCGCAGCCAGCTCGCCGGAGTCTCCTTTTCCGGGACCAGCTCGTGCGGATACTCGTAGCGCAGCTCATCGAGCGAGAAGCGGCAGCGCTCGGCGATCGCCACGCTCTCGGCGAGGAGCGCGGGCGGATAGAGCTGCGCGAGGCGCATGCGCAGGCGCAGGTGGCGCTCGGCGTTGGGATAGAGCGCCCGCCCGCATTCCGCGACCGGCTTTCCGAGGCGCACCGCGGTCAGCACGTCCTGCAGCCGCCGGCGCGAGCGGACATGCATATGGACGTCGCCGGCGGCGACCAGGGGAAGACCGCTGGTCTTTGAAAGTTCGAGCAGCGCATTCAAGCGAGCACGATCGTTGGGCCCGCAATGCAGCTCGGCGGCGATCCAGGCGGTGCCGCCGAAGCGCTCGGCAATCCAAGCGGCTGGCGCGAGGTCGTCTCCCGGCACCCAGAGCACGAGGGTGCCGCTCCCGGCGAGGCACTCCACATCCGCGCGCGCGATCGAATACCGTCCCTTCTTCATGCGTCGCCGGCCGGTGGTGATCAGCGAGGAAATCGCGCCGTACGAGCCCCGGTCAGCGGCGAGCAGGACGAGCTTGAGCCTTTTGTCGATCAGGATCTCGGTGCCGAAAATGAGGCGCAGGCCGCATTCCTTCGCTTCCTGGTGGGCGCGCACCGCGCCGGCGAGCGAGCATTCGTCGGTCAGCGCGAGCGCCTTGTAGCCGAGCGCATGCGCGCGCGCCACCAGCTCTTCCGGATGCGAGGCGCCGCGCAGGAAGCTGAAGTTCGAAAGGCAGTGCAGCTCGGCGTAGTCAGGCAAAAAGGCCATGCAGGTACCAATTCGGTGAACCGAGGCCCTCTTCGCGGTAGACCCACGCGAGCGCACCGTTCGGCAGCCGAGCCACGAAGTAGTCGCGTCTCGCGTCGTCGCCGTCCCACCACCCCGACTCGATGCGCTCGGGTCCGGCCAGCAGAACAAATTCATGCTCGCCGAGCTTCCTGGCGACACTCATGAGCCAAATCGGGCGCGGACCCGGCGTGGAGCATTCGCGCGGATCCCATTCGCCGGGCTCGACGCGGCGCCACGCGTGCTCCGGGCGGTGATCGGGGTGCGCGGCGAGGCCGCAAACCCCCGCATGGCCGAGGCGCGCACGCAGCCGCTCGACGAGCCGCGCCCAGTCCTCGGCTTCGGCGGCCGGATCGGCGAGCATCGCGCGGCTCGCACCGGGCAGCGGCGAGAAGCGCTCCGCCTCGAGTCGAAGGGCTTCTGCAGGGTCGACTAAAGAAACTTTTCCCAGCCGCTCGCGCAGGACTTGCGCCAGGCGGCCGGCATCGCGCGTGACCGACGCCAGGCCCACGTCCACGCGGGTCGAACCGGTTTCCTGTACCAGAATCAGCCGGAAGCCGCGGATGCCTTCATGCCGCGCCGTGAGCAGGCCTTCGAGCTGCGCGAACAGCCGGCGCGCGCCGAAAAGCACGCCCTCCGCCTGCACGAGCGGCGCCGGCAGCTCGAGCGTCGCTTCGAAGCGCGGCGGCGGCGCGAAATAGGCGCGCGGTTCCGGAATCGCACCCAGCGCGCGGTCCACGTCCGCCAGAACGGCGGCGCTGCAGCGCGACGCCAGCCCTTCGCGCGGCAGCTCGAGCAGCGCGCCGACGGTCGCGACGCCGATGCTGCGGAAAAATGCGCTGTCGAAGCCCGTCACCTCGATCGGCAGCGCCTCGAGAGCCTCGCCCTCGCCGCGCGCAAGCCATAGCGCCGCGCGCGCGGTCGGCGCCGTGGCGAGCGAGAACGGGAAGCCGAGCTCGCCCAGCCCCTCCTCCAGCTTCGATCGCAGGGATTCAAATCCGCCGAACAGGCGCAGGCTGCCCCGGACTTCGAGCAGCAGCTCGTGCGGCGGCTCGAGCGAGACCTTAGGCGTGAACTGGCAGGCCCAGGCGGCGATCGGCGCGAGCGCGTGGCTCGGCAGGCACGGAAAGCGGAATGCGACCCAAAGCATGGAATGGTCTTGGCACCGGCAGGCTGAGCGGCGCAGCGGGCGCGCCCCGGCGCTTGAGGATGCGAATCGCGAGCGCTTCGCCGTTGGCATCGAGCGCGAGGCGCAAAGCGGCGGGCGAGGATTCGAGCGCCGCCTCGGGCGGGCGAAACAGCGCCACCCAGGCCGGGCTTCCTTCGGCGGCGAGCGCGAGGCGCCGCATTTCCTCGTAGCCGGCGCGGCGAAACCAGCCGAGCAGCGCGTGGCAGCTTTTTGCGCGCAGGGCCTGCTCCGCGGCCCACAGCGCATCGCGCCGGTCGGGCGCGCGCACCACGGTGAGGTGCGCAAGATCGACGCCCGCGGCGGCGAGCGCCGGCGCATACGGCAGATGCGGCGGCGCGAGCCACATCACGCGCTTACCCGCCCATGAGAGCGCGGCCATGGCCGGCAGCACGAGCTGCAGCTCGCCGATGCCTTCCCGGCCGCAGAGGATTTCGGTGAGCGCGCCGGTCGGCCAGCCGCCGCCCGCCAGGCGACTATCGAGTGCCGGATAACCGCTTGAAACCGCGCGGATTTCGAGCTTCGTGGCACCGCCGCGCCAGACCGGGTGCCGCTGCAGGATGTCTTCCAGGGAAGCCATGATACTGTACGTACATACAGTATCTGATCAGCGCCCACCTTTCAAGCGCCGCAGTTCGGCCTGGTAGGCGCCGATGAAATCGCGCCCGAAAGCCTTGCTGAAATGGTCCTGCGCCTCTCGCGCGAGCTTGTCCTGCTCGACGACGAACGCGTCCCAGAGCTTGCCCTTGCGGCCGGCGAGGCTCAAGCTCTTGGCGTTCTGGTCCGCGACGCGCTCGATCACCGGCGGATCCAGGCGCCGCAGCGCCGCGAGCAGAGCGGCGCGCATTCCGGCCATTACGGCGAGCTCGTGCGCGCGCAGGTCCTCGCAGGCGTCGCCCACCGCCTGCACCGGGTCGAGAAGCCCGTCGGTGCGCTCGCCGGCGTCGAACAGGAAGTCCATCGCGTGCTGCGCATCCGACATGAGCTTGAGGGGGTTGTTGTCGCCCGCGACGGCCAGAGCGCGCTCGTCGGCGCCGAGCGACTTGCGCATCTCGGTGCGCGTGCGCAGCAGCTTCATGAGTCCCTCGATCGCCGCGCGCAGGATGCCGCCGCACTCGCGCAGGATCCGGTCGGTCTCCATCGGGGAGAGCGGCTTGTGCGGCAGCCCCGCGCCTTCGAAGAAAGCGCGCAGCGGATGCCCCGCCGGAGCGCCCGGCGCCATAGCCGGCTTCTGCGCGATGAATGTGGATTCCGGTGGGAGCGGTGGCGCTGATGGTGGCGGCGGCGGCGCGGCTTTTCTGGCGGGAGCCCGATCGCCAAGGAAAGTCGCTTCGTTGAACAGGCGCTCGGCCTCGTCCGCCCGGCCGATCTGTGTCGCGGTGCCGTGGAGCTGCGGGTCGACCGGCGTAGCGGTTTCCGGCTCCGCCGCCTCGGGCTCGGCGAGCAGCACCTGGACTTGGTATTCGGCGAGCTCGAACGAGTCGCCCGACTGCAGCGTCACGCGCGCGCCCGGCCCGTAGCGCCGGCCCTTGACCATCACCGGATTTACTTTGGAGACCACCGCCATCCAGTACGCGCCGTCTTCCTGCTGGATCTCGACATGGAAGCGCGACATGTGCTTGTTCGGGTCCTCGAGCGCGATGGTGCACGCGGCGTCGCGGCCGATGCTGATCGGCAGCACGTCGAGGTCGCGCGTCGCGTAGAGCGTTGGCCGCCCGTCGGCCGCGCGCTTCAGGATCTTGACGGTGATCGTAGGTGGGTCAGCGGCTCTTCTGCAGCGGAACTTCCTCGCCCAGCACGCGCGCGGCGTTGTACCACTTCAGCGACTCCGCATAATCTCGCGGCACCCCGGCGAGCCCCTTGTCGTAGATATCGCCCAGGCGCTTGGCCGCCCTGCCGTTGCCCGAGCGCGCGGCGCGGACATAGAGCTTGACTGCGTCGTTGCCTTTGCCCTGCTGCTCGAGCACCGATGCCTCCTCGAACAGCTGCTCGCCGCCGCGCGGCGCGGCGCTGGTGGAAGCGGCGGCCAGCTTGGCCTTCTCCGCCTCGGCTTTCGCCTTCTCGGTGGCGGCGCGGGCTTCGGCGATCTGGCGGTCGGCTTCGGCCTTCGCCCTCTCCGCGGCGGCACGCGCTTCGGCGGCCGCTCGTTCCGCAGCCAGCTTCTCCTGCGCGGCCCGCTCGGCCGCGGCTTTCTCCGCCGCGGCTTTTTCCTGCGCGAGCTTCGCGGCCTTGGCCCGTTCCTCCGAGGAGGCCTTCTCCTGCGCCGCCCTGGCCGCGTCGGCGGTCTTCTTCGCTTCGGCGTCGCGCAGCTTCGAGGCGTCGGCGGTCTTCTTGGCCTCGGCCTCCGCCCGCGCGCGCTCCTCGGCGAGCTTCCTCTGCGCGTCGCGGTCGCCCCGGGCCCTCGCCTCCTCTTCCGCTTTGCGCGCCTTCTCGAGCGCGACCCGAGCCTCTTCCGCGCTCTTCTTCGCCTTCTCGGCCTCCTCGGCTTGACGCTTTGCGTTCTCGAGCTGCTTCTGCATCGCGGCGATGCGCGCCTTCTGCACCGCATCGTCCGGCGCGAGGAAGTACCAGGCGGCGCCGGCGATCGCGATGATCACCGCGGGCACGCCGATCAGGACCACGGGCGAGGTCTTCTTGCCGCCCGCGGCCGCCTCGGCCTTCAGCTGCGCTTCGCGCTTCTTGAATTCGGCTTCGCGCTTGGCGCGCTCCTCGGCCTGCTTCTTGGCCAAGGCCTCGGTTTCCTTCTTCGCCTTTTCCTCGGCTTCCTTGCGGGCCCTCTCCGCGCGCTCGCGCTCGGCCTTGGCCTCGGCTTCCGCCTTCGCCTTGGCTTCCGCCTCGCGCTTCTTGAACTCGGCCTCGCGCTTGGCAAGCTCGGCGGCGGCTTCCTGCTTCGCGCGCTCCGCGGCCGCGGCCGCTTCGAGTCGCGCTCTTTCCGCTTCTTCGCGCGCTTTCTTCTCGGCCGCTTCAGTGCGCGCCTTGGCCTCGGCCTCGCGTTGCGCCTCGCGCTGCTTGAATTCCTCTTCGCGGCGCGCGAGCTCCTGCTCGAGCTTCTGCTTCTCGTCGGCGAGCTTGGCGCGCGCCTCGGCCTCCTTGCGCGCCGCTTCGTCGGCTTCGCGCTTTTCCTGCCTCTTCGCCTCGGCCGAAGTCTCCTCCGGGTCGACGCCGCGCAGCTTGGCGATCTTGCGCTTCGCCAGCGCGGCGTAGATGCCGGTCGGGAACTGCTGCACGTAGAGTTCGAAATCGTCCGGGTCGTTGCCGTCCTTGATCGCGCGCCAGAACTCGAGCTCGACTTCCTGGTTGCTCGCCTGCGTGCTGGTCTGGGTCCCGCTGCCGCCGACCGCGGCCGAGGGCCTGGGGTGGGCGACGCGCGCCGCCGGCGGGATGCTCATCTCGCCGACGATCGTGCGGTCCGCGTCCTCTTCCTCGCCCTTGCCCTCGAGCGCGCGCTTCAGCGCGACCGAGAAATCCTTCGCCGACTGGTAGCGCGTCTCGGCGGTCTTCGACAACGCCTTGTTGACCACGGCGTCGAAATACACCGTGACAGCGTTGTTGAGCGACGAGGGCAGCGGCGGGTCTTCCTGGATGATCTTCTTGGCGATGGTCCACGCGCCGCCGCCGGTGAACGGCTTCTCTCCGGTGAGGAACTGGTACAGGATGATGCCGGCCGAGAACAGGTCGGTGCGCTTGTCGATGTTGCCGCCGGTGATCTGCTCCGGCGACATGTAGGCCGGCGTGCCGACCATGGTGCCGGCCTGCGTGCGCTCGGCCTGGGTGCGGTCGGAGTCCTGCACGCGCGCCACGCCGAAGTCGGTGAGCTTAGTGCGCGCCTGCGCGTCGAGCATCACGTTCGCCGGCTTGATGTCGCGGTGGATGATGCCGGCGTTGTGCGCGAACTCGAGCGCGTCGAGCAGCTCGCACATGATGCGCACCGCTTCCTTGATATCGAAGCGCTCGTTCGCGTCGAAGTAGTTCTTCAGCTCCTTGCCGCGGATGAACTCCATCACGAGGTAGGCGACGTCGCCTTCCTCGGCGAAGTCGTACACCTGCACGATGTGCGGATGGTTCAGCCGCGCGACGGCCTGCGCCTCGCGCGAGAAGCGCAGCGAGTAGTCCTTCGCGGTATCCGGATCGAGATGGCTCTTGAGGATCGTCTTGATCGCGACCCTGCGGTTCAGCTTGGGATCGAGCCCCTCGTACACGACCCCCATGGCGCCCTTGCCGAGCGTGCGCTCGATCGTATAGCGCCCGAGCGCCTTGAGTTCTGCCTCCGCCGCCATCTCCCTTTGCCCGTAGCGGGTCTGTGACCCGCCCTTTCTTTGACCGACATTATCGAGTCATATCAGGGGCGCCCGGTGAGCAATTTTTCACACGCCGCGCAATGCTGCGGGAGACTAAGCTTCTGCTTTGGCGCAGGCCTTCGGAGCGCAGCGCGCCGCCGACGCCCTTACCGTTTTTTACACGCTACTCGCAGAAGAACTCGACCACGTCGGTCGCGCCGCTGCGCGACTGGCCGAGCGCGATCCAGCCATGGCCGCGCAGCGTGAACTCCTCGCGGCGCAGGACGATCTCCTTGTCCCCCTCGATGGTGACGAAGGTGCCGTTCGCGCTGTGGTCGGTGAGGATGAACTTGTCCAGGCGGCGCTCGATCTTGCCGTGCGCGCGCGAAGCCATGCGCTCCTTGACCACGAGGTCGGCCGACTGGTCGCGCCCCATGGCGAGCGAGGGCCGGTCGGCCGAGAGCACGAACTCCCCGCCCTCGGTCTTGAGCCGCAGCGTGGTGTTGCGCGGCTTGAACACCGACTTGTGCGAGGCGAGCGTGGTCATGTCCTCGCTTTGCTGCCACAGGAGCTCGTAGACCTGGATCTCCTGCGCCTTGCCCTTGACCTGGATGGTGGTGATGGCGCGCGTGTTGGCCTTCAGCATCGGCGACATCAGCATCACGGTCTCGCGCGCGGTGATGATCTGGCCCTTGGTCGCGACCGAGGCGAGGCGCGAGGCGAGGTTGACCGCGTCGCCGAACACGTCGCCGTCGCGCTCGACCACCGGGCCGTAGTTGAAGCCGATGCGGATGCCGAGCGTCGTGCGGCCCACCGGCGGCAGCTCGGAGATGGCGAGCTGCATCTCGATCGCGGCGTCGGCGGCGTCATCGGCGCTCTGGAAGGCCGACATCACCTCGTCGCCGATGGTCTTGATCACCCGCCCCTTGGCGGTTTGCGTCTTCTGGCGCATCACGTTGACGCAGCTCTCCACCGCCGCATGCGCCACCGCATTGCCCGCCGTCTCGTAGAGCTTGGTGCTGCCGCTCACGTCGGCAAAAAGAACCGCTGCTTCGCTAGCCTGTTCTGCCATCTAGAACCGCGTACCTCCCGGGTGAGCGGATTGTACCTGCGAAAAAGAAACGGGCGCCAAGGCGCCCCGTCGAACGAGAGACCTGACGCTTATTTGCAGGGCAAGCCCTCGCGCGCTTCTTCGACGCAGCGTGGCAACGAGATGCCGCTCTCGTCGATGCGGTGATCCATCGGCGGCGTCGTGCCGATCTCGCCCGCGAAGCCGAACTCGACGTCCTGCGCGACGCTGTCGGTGCCGAACGTCTTGTTCGCCTCCTCCACGATCACCGCGCCGACCTGCTCGGCCACCGTGCCGATCGCGGCGGCGCCCTGCTGCTGCGCCAAGCTGGCGATGAACGTCACGCCGGCGACCTGCACGCTGGTGTTCTGGCTCGTCACGCTGAACGAGCCGGCGCTCGAGCCCGCGCTGAAGTTCCAGAGCGTCGCCGCGCCGGTGAGCAGCAGATTGTTGGTGACGTTGATGCCGAGGCCGACAACGTTCGTGTTGCTGGCGAACGTACCCGAACCGGCGCTGATGACTCCTGCCCCGCTCAGACTTCCCGCCGTCAGGTTCACCACGCCACCCGACGCGTTCAGCGACGCCACCACCAGGCTGGTCGGGTCGATCATGGTTGTCGTCCCGCCGATCGCCGTGCCGGACAGGTTGTCCGTATTGGTGCCGCCAACCATGGTTTCAATCGACATGAAAGTGGTCGTGGTGTTCAGCGTGCCGTTGCCGACCGAAGTCAGGACCCAGTTGTTGACGACGTTCGCGCCGACGAGCGTATCGGTACCCGCGCCGCCATTGATCGTCCCGTTGAAGCTGGCGACCGCCAGCGTGAAGGAGTCATTCCCGCCGGTGCCGGTAAGCGTCTCGATATTCGTGAACGAAGCAATCCCGCTGGCGCTGCCCGCGTTCGGGCCGCTGATGGAGTAGCTCGTGCTGCCGGCGAGCACATCGCTGCCACCGCCTCCGTTGATTGCCCCGGATACGGTGCCGCCCGAGAGCACAAAGTTATCGCTGGCCGAGCCGCCCACGAGGTTTGCAAAATTGGCGAAGGTAAATCCCGTCGACAGCGTCCCGTCATTGGCGCCATTGATGGTCCACGTTGTGCCCGCGTTCGTACCCGCGAGCGTGTCGCCCGCACTACCGCTGCCGATTAGATTGTTGATCCCAGTAATGCCGCCGGTGACAGAGCTGGCCGAACCCGTCTGAAGATTCACGCTTACGGGGCCGGCGTTGCCCGCGTAAGACAACGTTCCTCCGGTCCCGCCGGCAATCGTGCCTCCGAGGCTGCCAGTGGTGATGTTGAATGTGCCGCCGCCCGCATCCGACAGGCTTGAAAAGTTGGTCCAGAAGACAGTTCCATCATTGCCAGCGTTAGCGCCCGTCACGTTGTACGTACGGCCGCTTCCAGTGATTGTTCCGCCCCCCGTTCCTGCTACGGTACCTAAGCCAAAGCCGCTGTAGTTGACGCCAGAAGCGGCTGATACGTGCGTATCCAGAGAGAAATTCGCCGTGACATTACTTACTACTCCACCCGTGCCGCTCACCGCGTTGAAGCCCGAATAGTCGATGCCGCCCGCCGCCGACACGAGCGTCGCATCATCGAAGCTGCCCGCCACCCCCGTGATCGTCGCCGTGCCATCGCCGGCCACCGTGGCGAGCGACCCCAGGCCACCATAATTGATGTCGCTGCCAGAGACCTGCGTCGCGTCGTCGAAGCTTGTGGCGACGCCCGTCAGCGAGGTCGCGCTACCGCTCACCGTCGCGAGCGAAGCTAATCCACCGTAGTCAACGCCGCTGCCAGAGACCTGGGTGGTGTCGTTAAAGCTAATGTTCACCCCCGTTAGGCTCGTCGCGTTGCCGCTCACCGTCGCGAGCGAAGCCAGGCCACCATAGTCGATACCACTGCCAGACACCTGGGTGGTGTCGTTAAAGCTGATGTTCACCCCGGTTAGGCTCGAAGCGTTGCCGCTCACCGTCGCAAGATTCGTCAGGCCGCTGTAATCCACCCCGCTGCCGGAGACCCGCGTCGTGTCATTGAAACTGACATTCACACCGGTCAGCGCCGTACCCGTTCCGCTTACCGCATTAAAGCTGGAGTAGTCGATGCTGCTTGCCGCCGACACGAGCGTCGCATCATCGAAGCTGCCCACCACCCCCGTGATCGTCGCCGTGCCATCGCCGGCCACCGTGGCGAGCGACCCCAGGCCGCCATAATTGATGCCGCTGCCAGAGACCTGCGTCGCGTCGTTGAAACTTGTGGCGACACCCGCCAGCGAGGTCGCGCTACCGCTCACCGTCGCGAGCGAGCCCAGCCCGCTATAGTTAATCCCGCTGCCTGAGACCCGGCTAGTGTCATCGAAGCTAATGTCCACACCCGTAAGCGCTGGCGCCGCCCCGCTAACCGTCGCGAGGTTGGTAAGGCCGTTGTAGGCTACCCCGCTGCCCGAAACCCGCGTGGTGTCGTCGAAGCTGATGTCGACCCCAGTCAGCGCCGTGCCCGTGCCGCTCACCGCGTTGAACCCCGAGTACGCGATGCCGCTATTAGCTGAGGTCAGGCTCGCGTCGTCGAAGCCGCCTGCGACGCCAGTGATCGTCGCCGAGCCCGAAACGCTATTGGCGTTCGCGAACGTCATTCCAAGACTGCTTCGCGCAGCATCGTCGAAACCGCTAGCGCCTGTTACCGTGGTCGAATCGGCCGCCCCAAACCCGCTAAACGTGATGCCACCCGCGTTGCCCACGTTGAGTCCCGAAAGGGCGAACGTTAGCGACCCAATTCCGCCGATCGACCCATTCGTCGACGAAGTCGCGGTTCCAGTACCAGTCGGTGCACTGGAAAAAGTCAAGCTGTCGAGGTTTGTCAGCGTGCCATCGAACGTGATTGACGTGCCGACAAGCGTCAGAGAGTTGGCGCTGGCGTCAACTGTGCCGTCAGTCCAGTTGATTGTTCCGCCCCCGGCACCCCCGCCCGCTGTGGCATCTACGACTACGTCTCCTCCGGTCAAGGCACCCTGAAGGTCAGCCGTACTTAGAGTCGATGTGGTGCTGTTCGACGTACAGGTCGCGGGCGGGCAGACAACATCGCCCGCAGCTGCGGTGATTGTCATGTCTGTCGGATCGAGTAGTAGCGTTCCGGCCTGTCCTTTCGGTGCGCGCCGATCAGCTGTGCCCCGGAACGCCAGAAAGCTCTTGCCTGAAACTTCGACGAACCCGCCGTCTCCGGATGCAGCGCCGCCGCGAGCGCTGATATGACCGAAGAAATAAGTATCCTGATCGGCCCAGACGATGACGGTCCCGCCGTTTCCGCTAGTTACGGCATCAGCAATCACGCTGGCATCGGCGTCAATGTAAGTCCTCGATGCGTTCGCCTCCGGGCCACGGCCTTGGAAGTTTCCGCCAACGAGCACCGTGCCACCGCCAGCGAGGCCGGTCGCATCCAGGCGCGCTCCGGCCATCAGACGCACGTCGTGGCCGAGCACCTTAACCGTACCCCCAGTTGTATCTGCATCGACGCCGGCTGCCTGCAGCGTGCCGGAGTTGGCCACGACGCCGGCGCTGCCGCCGTCGAGGACGATCTCGCCGTCGCGCTCGCGGAGCGAATTGGCGCGGATGATGCCGCTGTTGTTGATGACCGTATCGAGGAGCGCGTTGGCGCTGCGCGCGGCGAGGAGGACGGTGCCGCCGTCGGCTTCGATCCGGCCCGTATTGATCACCGAGGCGTTGAGCGCGGCCCGGTCGACGCTGATGCTGATGAGCCCGTCGCCCACCATGTCCAGCATGACGCGATCAGCCGCGGCGAGGACTACGCTGCCCTTGCGGGCGGCGATGACGCCGTCGTTGCGGACTTGCGGTCCGACGAGCGCGGTGTAGCCGTTTGCCGTGACGATGTCACCTTGGTTCACGACCTTGCCGGCATTGCCTGGGTTGAAGAACTGGTAGCGGCCGGCGAGGAAATCGTGGTCGTTGATGGAGAGCGAGGTGGCGAAAAGGCCACCGACGTCGACGCTCGCGCCGGGCGCGAAGAACACGCCGGCGTTGTTGACCAGGAAGACCTGTCCGTTCGCAGTCAGCCGCCCGAAGATGTGCGAAGGGTCGTTGCCGACGACGCGGTTCAGCGCGACCGCGGAGGCGCCGGGCTGGGTGAAGTTCACCCACGCGGACGAGCCGATCGAGAAACGTTCCCAGTTGAGGATCGCCCGTTGGGTCGCCTGGTCGATCTGCATCTTCGACCCGCTGGTCGAGATGCTCGCTGCGCCGGCGCCGACCTGACCGCCGGTCGGCAGCGTATCGGCCGCGATCTGCGCGTGCACTGCCGGAACGAACCAGGGCACGAACGCGGTGGCGACCGCAAATGCAAGCGCGCGCGGGTGAGTGTTGGCGGGCGGTGGCTCGCGCAGCGCGTCGCGCGCGGCGGCACGCGAGCTCGCACTGTCAAGCAGCTGTGCACGCTTCGTTCTTGCCATCTTGTTCCCCACCTTCCCCAGCAAATCCCGTGGGTAGGCAGTCTAAGTTGGCCGACTTGCGCCCGATGTCATAAACCGCAAGAAGCGGCAATTCGTCACGGCATTCCTCAGAACCACTTCACCGCCTGTATCCACGTGCGCGGGTCGCGGCTCTCCGGATCCGCTTGCGGCCTGTCATGGTCCGCGCGCCAGGAAAAGCTGCCGCGAACGATGAACTTGCCCTCGCTGCCCAGCGAAAGGCCGACGCCGTATCCCGCGATGGAGCGCTTGTTCTCCGGCTCGCCGGCCAGCGGCTTCTCGTTCACGTCGACCTGGCCCCAGTCGTAGTGCACCGAAAACGTGACGTCGCCCTCGAGAAATTTGACGCCCGGAACGAGGTAGCGCACCTCGCCCTGGATCAGGAGTCCGCTGTCGCCCGCCGCTTCGCCGACCGGATAGGCGCGCACGCCGTTGGCACCGCCGAGGGACATCTTCTCGGCCGAGGTGAGGTTCTTGGATGCCTGCTGGCCGGTCAGGGCGACGAGCACGCTCGCGTTGTCGGTGAGCCGGTTCAGCCGCTTGAAGTCGTAGTTCCACTTCCTGAACGTTCCCGCGGTGTTCAGGCCGCTGACCGCGTTCTGGTCCTGGTTGAATTGCTCGGTCGGAGCGATCTTCAGGTCGCCGTGGGTGTACGTGACCGAGAAGGCGTTCAGCCCGCCGCCGAGGAATCGGTCCCGGAAATCGCCGACCGCGCCCGCTTTCAGCGAGTCGATGAAGTGGTCGATCTGCGAAGCCTGGGTGGGGTCGTCGACGCGGTCGAAGAGGCGCTTATCCTCGTAGGCGAACTGCGCGATGATGTTGCTGTTGCGCGTGCGATAGATCGGGTGGAAGGCATACACGCTCTTCACCAGGCCCTCGCCGCTCGCCTGCAGGCTCGCGAACTCCTCGCCGAGCTTGTAGCTGAACTTCGTGACGCTCGCGCCGAGGCGCGTGCCCCAGAAACCCACCGGGACGAGGTACGCGAGGCGCCCGAAAAACATTTCCTCGTCCGTCCCGAACGCGCGCAGCTGGACCTGGTCGCCGATGGTGAGCGGGTTGTTCATGTTCAGGCTGCCACCGAGCCGGTACGCGCCAGTGAAGCGGCTGCCGTGGTTGTCGAAGTCGATGTAGCCGTTGAAAAGGCTCCCGGCCTGGTCGACGTTGACGCGCAGGTCGGCCGCGCCGACGGTCTGGCTCGGGCGGATCTCGGAAGTGACCGCGGCGGTCGGCAGGTCGTTGATGAGAAGCAATGGCTTCTCGAGGCCGGTCTCGGTGATGATGTCGCCCGACTTGAGGTGCGCGTTGAGGATGCCGGCGAGCAGCCACTCGGCCAGGCGCGTCGCCGGGCGGCGCTGCAGCTCGACCGCGCCGACGCGTCCTTCGATCAGCGCGATCTCGACCACGCCCTCGCGGATCGCCTGCTGAGGAAGGTAGGCCTGGGCGAGGAAGTAGCCACGCTCCCGGTGGTAGGCGCGCACCTTGGTCGCGGCCTCGGTCAGCCCTTCGAAGTCGAGCTCCTTGCCGATGAATTCCTGCACCACTTCGCGCAGCTGGTCGTCGCTGTAGAGCGTGTTGCCCGAAAAATTGAACCGGGTGACGCGCACCTTGAGCGTCGGCGACACCGGCAGCGCGGGCTTCGGCTCGGGCAGCTTCGGCCGCACGTCGGAATCGGGTGGCGGCGGAAGGCGCAGCGGCTCGCGCTGCTGCTCGAGGATCGCGCCCGCATCCGGCCGCGGCGGCGGAACCTGCGCGAACGCGATGCCGCTCGAGATGGAAAGAACCGCGACGACGAGCGGCCGGGCGGTGCGCTCGCGCGCGTTGCCCTTGCCGAGGACCGAAAGGCTCATTTCCCTGACTCCCGGATTTCTTCTTTTGAATGGACACGAGGCGGGAAAGCGGCGCTGACCGCGAGCCCATGGGCCGCAAAAAATCGGCGCACAGCGACCCCACGGCCCCCCTTGCCCCTATGCATCCCCGTTTCCTAATTCAGCGGCTTGCCGCTTGTTTTTGTTCCCCAACCCGAGCGTGCCGGGGCAGAATAGCGTGATTCATTTCCCCGAGCAATCAATCGTTTGTGATTTATTGTTGATGTCGCGGGCGGCATGGCCAACATCCTGGGACCTGAAAATCGGCTCGGCGGAGCGGGCCGATAAAAGCAATTTCAACCCGCCTTGCGCTCCGGCGTGACCCCGAACACGAAGAGATTGGCGATGACGATCGTCGCCGCCAGGAAGTAGAACGTCGCGAGCAGGCCGAAGCGGTCGGCGACCATCCCGCCGAGCAGCGGCCCGAGCGCGCCGCCCAGCGCCTGCGCGCCGAACAGCACGCCGATGCTCGACCCGCCCATGTTCTTCGGCGTGGCTTCGAGCATCCAGGCCTGGATCACCGGGCGCGTCGCGTACAGGAAGAAGCCGAGCACCGCGACCAGCGCGACAAAGAGCGGGGAGCCGCCGCTGAAGGCCATGGCCGCGAGCACGACCGCGCTCGCCGCCATGCTGCTCATCAGGATCTGCTTGCGGCCCATGCGATCCGAGAGATGCCCCGCGACCGGCGAGGCGGCGAATCCCGCCGCCTGCAGGGCGAACAGGCAGGCCCCGACCCAGAACGGCGAGTAGCCCATCTCATGGGCGAGATAGACCGGCAGGAAGGTGAGGAGCGCTGCCTGGGTCATCGTGCGGAACGCCGAGCCGGTCGAGAGCAACACGAGCGAGCGGCTGCGGAAGAGGTCCTTCAGGCCGGCGAGGTACGCCATGAACGATTGGGGCTCGTGGTGATCCCTCTTCGCCCCGAGCCGCATGGTGCCGAGGAAGACGAAGAGCAGCGCCACCACCAGGCCGGGCACCACGTTCAGCACCACGACTTCGCGCCAGGAGAAATAGGCGAGGGCCGCGCCGATGATCACCGGCGCGACCGCATCGCCCACGTTGCCGCCCATTCCGTGGACCGAGAGCACGAGCCCCTTGCGCTCGGGATAGCGCCGGCCGAGGGTCGGGATCGCCGTGGGGTGCCAGAGGCTGTTGCCGAAGCCGACCAGGGCGACGCACGCGAGCAGCATCAGGTAGCTGTGCGTGAAGCCGATCAGCAGATACGGAAAGCCGATCCAGAAAAGCGACACCGCCATCAGCAGGCCCTTGCGCCCGATGGTGTCGACCAGCACCCCGCCCGGCACGTTGGCGACCGCCGAGGCGATGTACTTGCAGGTCATGATCAGCCCGATCTGGCTGTACGTGAGGCCGAGCTCGGCGCCGATCAGCGGCAGCAGCAGGTAGAACGTCGCCGGGTACCAGTGCGTCAGGCCGTGGCCGATCGTGATCAGCCAGAGCTCGCGCCACGGACGCGCCGGCGCGGCCGCCGCCGCGATGCTGCTCAAGCCTCGACCTTGGCCCGCTTGAGGTACTGCTCTACCAGCTCCGCGGTGAGGACGACCTTGGGATCGTATTCCGGCGCGTTCTCGAGCTGCTCGAGGTCGTTCAGCCCGCACGCCTTGTAGATGCGGTTGGTCGCGGAGATCAGGCGCAAGGGCTTGTCGGGGCTCGCGTTGAAATGCTGGTGGATCGTGTTCGGCGGAATGTAGATCACGTCGCCCGCCTCGAACTCGTAGCGCTTCACTTCCTCCTGCGGCTTCCAGTGATAGGTGTCGGTGATCTCGACATCGCAGTCCTGGTGCAGGTCATAGCCACGGCCTTCGAGCACGTAGAGGCATTCCTCGGCGAGGTGCCGGTGCTTCCCCGAGCGGCTGCCCGGCGGAATGATCAGCATGTACGCGTCGACGGTTTCCATGCGCGTATTCATGCCCTCGTTGATCAGGTGCTTGAGTAGTCCCTGGCGCGACATCTCCCAGGGCATGTCGTCCGGGCGCACGATCTTCTTGCGCTTGGCATTGCGCGCGGGCGCGCTAGAAGCATCGTCGAGCAGCGCCTGGTACAGCTTCTGATTGTTGCGGCCTTTGCGCCACGCCCTGGACTCGTCCCAAGCCATCGCTATTCCTCCGATTCTCTGACTCTGTAGCTCTCCGCGCCCGGGGCCGGCGTCGTCGGCCGCGGCTCGACCAGCTGCTGGAACAGCATGTTCATGAACATGAACATCGGTTTCGTCTTGATTACCAGCGCGCGCGCCGGCTTGTCCGGGCTCGCATTGAAATGCTGGTGCACGCAGTTGTTGTGCACGATCGCGACGTCGCCCGCCTGCCAGTCGTAGCGCACGCCGTCGTGAATCTCATAGCCTTTGCCGTCCAGAATGTAAAAGGCGGCCTCGTTGACGTGGCCGTGCTTCTGCGACTTGCCGCCTGGCGCGTACTCCTCGAGGTGCAGATGGAACATCTGCGTGATGCCGTCTTTCGGCTCGACGTAGTGGCGGCTGTAGGTCTGCGGCCCGTCGACGAACTTGAGCTCCTTGCCCTTGCGCACGCGCGGCAGCGCGCGCAGCCGCGCGAGCTCTTCCTTCAGGCTGTACTGGCCCTGGATCGCGCGGACGAAGATGCGATCCTTCTTGCTGTGGTAATGCGACTCCGTGCCCATCTGGAGCGTTCAGTATACTCGTGCCGCCATTGCGAATCACGTCCTGCATAGGAGAACGGTGAGCATCTACCTTGTCGTCGCGCTGTCGATGCTCAACTCCGTCGCGCAGCGCGGCAGCAAGGTCGCGGTCTCGCTCTACGCCCTCGAGCTCGGCGCCGGCGCCGCCTCGGTCGGCGTGCTGGCCGCGCTGTTCGCGACCTTTCCCCTGCTGCTCGCGGTGGAGGCGGGGCGGCTCTCGGACCGCTTCGGCGTGCGCGTGCCGATCGTCTGCGGCTCGCTCACCATGGCCGCCGGCCTCACGGTCGCATTTTTCACGACTTCGATTCCGCTGCTGTTCCTCTGCCCGGCGCTGATCGGCCTCGGACATATCTTTTTCCACGTCTCGGTCCACAACCTGGTCGGCTCGTTCGGCGCCGCCGCGGCCCGCACGCGCAACTTTTCGACCTTTGCGCTCGGCAGCTCGATCGCCGCCTTCATCGGGCCCTCGCTTGCCGGCTTCGCCATCGAGCTCGCCGGATTCCGCACCGCGTTCGCCATCCTCGCGTGCGTCGCCGCAGCGTCCGGGCTCTATGTGCTCCTCCACCGCAGCCTTATCCCGCAGCGCGTGCGCCACGAAGAAGAGGAGCAGGCGAAAAGCGCGTTCGACCTGCTCGCGATCCCGGCGCTGCGTCGCACGCTCATCATGAGCGGGGTGACGCTCACCGGCATCGAGCTGTTCTCCTTCTATCTGCCGATCTACGGGCGCTCGATCGGGCTTTCGCCCTCGGTGATCGGCATGGTGCTGTCGAGCTACGCGGTGGCCGGATTCATCGTGCGCTCCTTCATGCATCGCCTCGCGCAGCGCTACACCGAGGTCGGCGTGCTCACCGGGTCGCTTTTCGTCGCAGCGCTCACCTATTTCGCGGTGCCGGGACTGGGCGACGGCTGGCTCCTTGCCGCCGCGGCGTTTTCGCTCGGGCTCGCGCTCGGCTCGGCGCAGCCGCTCACCATCATCCTCACCTACAACTACGCGCCGGCCGGACGTTCCGGCGAGGCGCTCGGCATGCGCATCATGGCGAACAAGGTGACGCAGATCGCGGTGCCGCTCGCCTTCGGCGGCTTCGGGGCGGCGCTCGGCGCGGTGCCGGTGTTCATCGCCACCGGGGCTTTTCTTCTCGTGGCGGGGCTAATATCTCTCAAGGGAGGAAGCGAATGAGATCCCGCTTCGGGTTTCTGGCGCTGGTGATCGCGGCGGCTGCCGAGGCGCAGGCCCCTCAAGGCTCCGCCGAGCGCGGAAAGAAGGTCTACCAGGAGAAGTGGTGCCATAGCTGCCACGGCACGGTCGGCCAGGGCGGCGAGCGCGGCGCCGGGCCCAAAATCGCGCCGAATCCATTTCCCTACGAGGCGTTTGCGATGCAGACGCGCCGGCCGCGCGCCAACATGCCGCGCTACCCGGTGGAAGTGCTGAGCGACCAGGAGATGGCCGATATCTACGCCTACATCGCGTCGATCAAGCCTGGCCCCGCAGCGAAGGATCTGCCGTTGCTGCGGGATTAGCGCGGCTGGCAGACCACGTCGACCAGGGCCGGCGCGCCGCCCTTCACCACTTTGAGCGCGCGCTGCAACGCCGGGCCAATCTGCTTCGCGTCGGTGATCGGACCTTCGGCCCACACGCCGTGCGACTGCGCGAGCTTCGCGAAGTCGATCGGCGGGTTGTCGATGATGTTGCCGACCCACGCAGTGTCGACGCGGCGCTTGTGCAGCGAGGCCATGCGCTGCAGGTGCATCACTTCCTGGTAGTAGCCGCGGTTGTTGTGCATGAGGAAAAGCAGCGGGATCTTGTGATACGCCGCGGTCCACAGCGCCCCCGGTGCATAAAGCAAGTCGCCGTCGGGCTGAAAAGTGACCGAGAGCAGGCCCTTCGCCTTGTTCGCGAGGGCTGCGCCGACCGCGGCCGGGGCCGCGTAGCCCACGCCCTGCCCGCCCGAGCCGCCGAGCGCGTGATGGTATTCGGTCATCGGCCATAGGCGCCGCGCCCAGGTGACTCGGTCGCTCACCACGAGCGACCAGGGCTCGCTCTTGATCGCGCCCCAGAGCTCGGCTGTGAGCCGCGCCGTCGTGACCGGGCTCGCGTCCCAACCCACTGCCGCGGCGTCGCGCGCCCGCTGGCGCATCGTGTGATGAGCGGCGCGCAATTTTTCCCCGCGGCCCGAGGCCCCCTTCCCAATTTTTTTCAACTCTTCAGTCAGGGGAACAAGGCTTGACTGCGCATCGCCATTGATTGCGAGGTCCGCCGGCTGGTAGCGCTGGAAGTCCTGGTAGTTGGCGCGGATGTACACGTCCTGCATCGAGATGTGGATGATCTTCACATCCTTCTTCGCAGCGTAGTTCTGCCGCTTGTGCGGGTCGCTGAAGGTGTTGAACTGCGCCCACGCGTCGCCGACCTCGAGCATCAGCACCACGTCGGCGTCGCGCACCAGCTCGCGCCGGCGGTCGTTGTGGCAGAGGTAGTGGTTGGTGGGGAAGTTCATACGTCCGCCGACGTCGCATACCGGCGCCTGCAGCGCTTCGGCGAGCGCGACCAGGTCGCGCACGCCTTGCTGATCGCGCGCCACGCGGTCGGCGATGATCACCGGCGTCTCCGCGTTCGCCAGCCACTTCGCCGCTTCGGCCAGCGCGGCGCGCTCGCCCTGCGGCGGCACCGACTTCGCGAGCTTCGGGATCTTGAGCCCCTCGGCGTGGATCGGGTCCTCCTGCAGATCGATGTCGGCGACGAGCAGCACGGGCTCGCAGGGCGGCGTCATCGCGATCTTGTAGGCGCGCACCGCCGACTCGGCGAAATGCTGCAGCGACATCGGATAGTCGTCCCACTTGACGTAGTCGCGCACCATGAGCGCCGCGTCCTGCACCGAGTGGTTCCATTCCGTTCCCGGCCGGCGCTTGTTCGCGTCGAGCCCGTTGCCGACGATCATGAACACCGGCACGCGGTCGCACCACGCGTTGTAGAGCGCCATCGAAGCGTGCTGCAGGCCGACGGTGCCGTGCGTCATCACCGCCATCGGCTTGCCGCTCGCCTTGGCGTAGCCGTGCGCGATGCCAACCGCGGATTCCTCGTGCAGGCAGGTGAGCAGCTCCGGGCTCCGGTTGCCGCCGTAGTTGACGAGCGATTCGTGCAGGCTGCGAAAGCTCGATCCCGGATTGGTCGCGACGTACTCGAAGCCGAGCGTCTTGATCACGTCGACCATGAAGTCCGAGCCCGGCCGCTCGACGACGATGTCGCCGGGGAGCAACTGTTCGGCCTTACTTTTGGTTTCGGCGGCTTGCGCGACGACCGTTGCGGCGGTAGCAGCGGCAGCGGTGCCGGCCTTGAGGAAATCGCGGCGCTCCATCGGCTCCTCCTCCTCGCGAACGCGAGCAGATTATTCTAAACTTCTCCGTATGGAAGAACTGCGTTCGTGAGAGCGGAACAGAACGAATTTCTGACCCGGACCGGCCCCGGCACGCCGATGGGCGAGCTGTTCCGCCGCTACTGGCTTCCCGCGCTGCTCGCCGACGAGCTGCCCGAGCCCGACTGCCCGCCGGTTCGGGTGAAGCTGCTGTCGGAGCGGCTGATCGCCTTCCGCGACACGCAAGACCGCCTGGGCCTGATCGACGAGTTCTGCGCGCACCGCGGCGTCTCGCTCTGGTTCGGGCGCAACGAGGAAAGCGGCCTGCGCTGCTCCTACCATGGCTGGAAGTACGACGTCACCGGGCAATGCGTCGAGATCCCGTCGGAGCCGGACAATCCGAAGCTCTGCCAGCGCATGAAGCTCAAGTCCTACCCGCTGGTCGAGCGCGGCGGCGTGCTCTGGACCTACATGGGGCCGCGCGAGCAGCACCCCCCCCTCCCCGAGCACGAGTGGGCGATGGTCCCGGACAGCCATCGTTTCGTGTCGAAGCGCTGGCAGGAATGCAACTACCTGCAGGCGATGGAAGGCGGCATCGACTCGAGCCACGTCTCGTTCTTGCACCGCCACACCATCAAGGTCGATCCGCTCTTCAAGGGCGCCAAGAAAAGTCACGAATACAACCTGCAGGACCTGGCGCCGCATTTCGAGGTGGTCGAATCTCCTGGCGGGCTCTACATCGGCGCGCGCCGCAACACGGGCGACGGCAAGTATTACTGGCGCATCACGCAATGGGTCATGCCGAGCTTCACGCTGATCCCGCCGCGCGGCGACCATCCGATCGGCGGCCACTGCTGGGTGCCGATGGACGACGAGAACTGCTGGGCGTGGAGCACCAATCACCACGCGGCGCGCGCCCTCACCAAGGAAGAGCGCGAGGCCGCGGAGGCCGGCAAGGGCATTCACGTGCCGCTGATCCCGGGCACGTTCCGCCCGGTGGCGAACAAGGACAACGACTACCGGATGGACCGGCAGGCGCAGAAGGACGGCCGCAGCTTCTCGGGGATCGAAGGCTTCGCCATGCAGGACGCGTCGGTCCAGGAAAGCATGGGGCCGATCCAGGACCGCACCCGAGAGAACCTGGTGCCGACCGACCAGGGCATCATCATGGCGCGGCGGCGCCTCACCACTGCGGCACAGGGGTTGGAGAAAAAAAAGACACCCCCGGGTACGGATCCGCGGCACCAGCGCGTGCGCTCGGTGTCAATCATCCTGCCGCAGGGCGCAAAGTTCAGCGAGGCGGCCGAAGATGCATTGGTCCCAGAGCCGGGTTCGGCTCACGCGACGGTTTAGAACATAACGAGAGGTAGGAGGATGAGATGCTGATCCGGTTTGTTGCCGCTTTGCTGCTGATCGCGTGGCTGCCGGCATTCGCGCAACCCGCTCCCGGGCCGCACAGCAAGATCTACATGTACCAAGGCGCCGACCGCGACCAGCGCCTGGTCGAGGCGGCGAAAAAGGAAAAGCAGGTCGTGGTCTACACCTCGCTCAACACCAAGGACTCGGTGCCGATCTCGCAGGCCTTCGAGAAGAAATACGGCGTGAAGGTGGAGCTCTGGCGCTCCTCGAGCGAAAAGGTGCTGCAGCGGGCGGTCACCGAGGCGCGCGCTGGGCGCCACGCGGTCGACGCCTTCGAGCTGAACGGCCCCGAGATGGAAGCGCTCTACCGCGAAGGACTGCTGGACGAGTTCTGGAGCCCGCACTTCAAGAACCTGCCCCCCGCGGCATTCGCCAAGCACAAACACTACGTCGCCGATCGCTTCAACTTCTTCACCATCGCCTACAACACCAACCTGGTGAAGCCGAACGAGGTGCCGAACAGCTACCAGGACCTGCTCAACCCGCGCTGGGTCGGCAAGATCGGCATCGAAGGCAGCGACGACGACTGGTTCGCCTCGATCGTCAAGCACATGGGCGAGGACAAGGGGCTCGCCTTCTTCCGCAAGCTCGCGCAGATGAAGCCGCAAATCCGCACCGGCCACACGCTGCTCGCCGAGCTGGTCGCGGCGGGCGAGATCCCGCTGGTCGCGACGATCTACAACCACAACGCCGAGCGCCTGCTGGTGAACGGCGCGCCGATCAAGTGGAAGGCGCTCGACCCGACCTTCGGCCGCCCGAACGCGGTCGCGGTGACCAAGCGCACGCAGCGCCCGCACGCCGCGCTGCTGTTCGCCGACTTCATGCTCTCGCCCGAGGGCCAGGAGCTGATCAAGGCGCGCAACCGCGTGCCGGCGAGCACCGCGGTCGAGACCAACCTGAACAAGTTTCCCTTTCACATGATCGATCCGGTCATCGTGCTGGACGAGTCGGAGAAGTGGGAGAAAATCTGGTCCGAGCTGTTCCTCAAGGGGCAAGCGATCAAGCGGGAAGCAGACTGACATGGGCAAGGAGTCGCACTACAGCAGCAAGAAGGACCGGATTTTCGTCCGGGCCATCCAGGGCCAGTACAGCCTGAAGGACGAGCTCGCGCGCCTGCGCGCGCTGCCGCGCGTGATCCGCGGCAAGGAGCTGCGATTCCAGGACGGGCCGCAGTCGTTCTCCAAGCACTTCGTCGAGCCGGTCGACGGCATGACCCAGACGCTGCACATCCACCTCGAGGAGTACGCACCCGGCGGCCGAACGCAGAAGCACGGGCACGTGAACGAGGCGGCGTTCTACATCCTGGACGGGAAAGGCTACGAGATCCACGACGGCATCCGCTACGACTGGCAGGCGGGCGACGTGGCGATCGTGCACAACAACTGCGTCCACCAGCACTTCAACGCCGACTCGGACAAGCCGGCGCGCGCGCTGGTGCTCAAGTCGAAGCCGATGTTCATGTTCATGAACATGCTGTTCCAGAAATCGGTGATCCCGCGGCCCAAGGAGGCGGCCACGCCCGCCGGCGACGGCTACGTGCCGCGCCACGACGAGACCGACCACAACCACGAATGAAATCCGCCACCGTCTCGCAGGAGTTCGCGAACAAGTTCGCGACCGAGAAGGAAACCCCGTACACGCGCTGGGTGCGCGACGAGGGGCTCGACATCATCAGCTCGTTCTACGTCGAAAACCTGCACACGGTCGCGCTCAAGCCCTGGCCGCGCCGCGGCGGCAAAGGCGTGTTCCTGAACCACGATGCCTCGCGCACCTCGAACGACTGCTACGTCTGCGAGGTTCCGGCGGGCAAGAGCCTTGCGCCACAGCGCCAGCTCTACGAGGAGATGATCTACGTGCTCGACGGGCGCGGCTCGACCACGGTGTGGAACAACGCCGGGCAGCGCGTCAGCTTCGAGTGGAAGGCGGGCGCGATCTTCGCCATCCCTCTCAACTGCTGGCACCAGCATTTCAACGGCTCCGGCAAGGACGTCGCGCGCTTCGTCGCGGTCACCAACGCGCCGGTGATCATCAACGCGTTCGGCGACGTCCAATTCGTGTTCAACTGCGACTACGACTTCAAGGAGCGCTTCGCCGGCGAGCCGGAGTATTTCGCGAACAAGGGCGAGCAGAAGGGGCTGCTGCTCGACACCAACTTCGTAGCCGACGCGATCAACCTGCCGCTCTTCGCCGCCAAGGAGCGCGGCGCGGGCGGCGGCCACACGCGCTTCAGCATGGCCAAGGGCTCGATGAACAGCCATATCTCGCAGTTTCCGATCGCCACCTACAAGAAGGCGCACGCGCACGGGCCCGGCGCGCACGTCATCGTGCTCTCGGGCGAAGGCTTCAGCCTGATGTGGCCCGAGGGCGAGGCGCCGAAGCGCTACGACTGGCGCGAAGGCACCATGATCGTGCCGCCCAACCTCTGGTTCCACCAGCACTTCAACACCGGCACGACCCCGGCGCGCTACCTCGCCTTCAAGGCCGAGGGCGTCGCTATCCGCAACGCCCAGGGCGTGCCCAAAGCCTGGATCAGCCGGCGCCTTGGCGGCGACCAGATCGACTACGCCGACGAGCGGCCCGAGATCCGGCAGTGGTTCTCCGAGGCCCTTTCCAAGCACAGCCTGAAGCCGAACATGGACAAGGCCTACGCCATGGAACGCGGCGAGCTTCCGGAAAAAGCGGCCTAGTACTCGTCCAGTTTGAAGCGCCGCGGCTTGAGCACGCGGCAGATCTCGCGATTCAGCGCCGCCTGCAGCAGCTTCAGCCCGCATTCCTCGGCCATTTCGGCGACGATCGCCATGTCGTCCTCGGCCCATGCCATGGTCTGCGTGCCCCACTTGTCCAGCGCCGCGTTCTGCGCGCTCGACAGGCCAAGCGCCTTGCGCAGCATTTCGACGTCCACGCCGTAGCGCTGCGCGAGCGCCAGGCCCTCGTGGTCGGCGACCAGGCAAGCCCACATGATCAGGTTATTGACCGCCTTAGCGACCTGGGCGGAGCCGACCGCGCCGGTGTGCACCACATCGGACGAATAGGCCTTCAGCACCGGCGTGATGCGCTCGGCGATCTCCTTCGGGCCGCCGACGAATGAGAGCAGCGTCCCCTTGTCCGCCGCGTCGCCTCCGCGGCATACGGTGGAATCGATCACGTGGCAGGTCTTGTTCGCCTCGGCCAATGCCTTCACCGTCCTTGGGTGAATCGTACTGAGGATGGCAACGATGCTGCCGTTGAACGCCTCGCGGTGCTTCTCGAGCAGCTCGCGCACCTCGCTGTCGAACCCGACGCAAACCAGCACGATGTCGCTTTCTCTTGCCAGCGCGCCGGCATCGGCCACCCAGATTGCCCTTTTCGACTCGACATCCGCCTTCTTCTTCGGATTTACGTCGGTCGCAAAGGTAGGAAAACCCTTGCGCGCCAGGTGGCCGATGATCGGCAGGCCCATGCGACCGGCGCCGATGACCCCGACGAGCTCGCTCATCGCTTCTGCGTGATGGTGTCGAGCAGCGCCGGCTGCCCGGCCTTGACGCGCTTGATCGCGCGCTCGAGGGCGCCGGCGACCTCGCCCGGACGCTCGATCGGGCCCTCGGCGTACCAGCCCATCGCCTTCGCCATCGACGCGAAGTCCGGCGCAGGGTCGACCATGTCCATGCCGATGTGCGCGCGCTCGACCGGCGTGCCGCGCAGCTTCGCCATGCGGATCTGGTGCTCCCAGTCGTTGTAGTAGGCGCGGTTGTTGTACATCACGACCAGCAGTGGGATCCGGTGCTTCGCCGCCACCCACAGCGCGCCCGCGTCGAACATGAGATCGCCGTCGGGCTGGAGATCGATCACCAGCCGTTTCGCATCGCGATGCGCGAGCGCGACGCCGAGCGAGATCCCGACCTGCGTCGCGGTGCCGAGCGACTTGCCCGGATGGCGGTACGGCTGGTCGAAGTCCCAGATCTGCCGCGCCCAGTCGTCGAGCGTGCCGGCAGTCAGCACCCAGTCCTCGGTCTTGATGGCGTTCCACACCTCGGTCGCGAGGCGCGGCAAGGTGATCGGGCTCGCGTCCCAGTCCTGCTTTGCTTCCTCCTGCCAGTGCTTGTGGACCTTGGCGCGCAAATCGGCAACGGCCTTTGTCCACGCCGGATTCTTCGCAGCCCTTCCCTTCAACATCCGCGTCAACGCGGGGATCGCCAGGGTCGTATCGGCGAGGATGCGCAGGTCCGCGTGCGCGAGCCGCTGGTAGTCCATCGCCCAGCTCGAGATCTCGAGGTCGCCGAACCCGATGTCGATCCACTTGCACCCCGTCGGTACGAGGGAGCTCACCGTGCGCGTGGTGCTGACCAGCTCGGTCGTCGGCCGCTCCCAATCCCGCGTATCGAGGCAGAGGATCAGGTCCGCTTCGCGGAACACGTCCTTCACCATGCTCAGGTTGAGCGGGTGCCGGCTCGGGAAATTCAGGCGGGCATTGACGTCGTACACCGGCGCGCTAAGTGTTTCTGCGAGCTCGACGAGCGCGTGGAAGCCAGCCGGCTCGCGGCCCACGTATTCGGCGATGATCGCCGGCCGCTTCGCGGCGAGCAGCATCTCGGCCGCGCGCTCCAGGGCGGCCGGATCCGGCGCCATTGGAGTGGGAATCTTGGCCGCGCCTGAAGGGGGAAGCGAAACCTCGTGCTCGAGAGGCTGCTCCTGCAGCCAAGCGTCGTAGCACATGTAGATCGGGCCGCGCGGCTCGGTCATCATCACCGAATACGCGCGCGCGAAGGATTCCGGCACGCCGTCGATCACGGTCGGCTGGTAGTCCCATTTGGTGTACGCGCGCACGGCCTCGCCCTGCACCAGCGCGGTGTGGATCCAGTCGATGCGCGGGCGGCGCTTGGTCTCGTCCATCGGCCCGGTGGCGCCGACGATGAACACCGGCGCGCGGTCTGCATATGCGTAGTACACGGCCATGTTCGCGTGCAGCAGACCCACCAGGTTGTGGAGGATCGCGATCATCGGCTTGCCGCTCGCCTTGGCGTAGCCGTGGGCGATCTGCACCGCGGTTTCCTCGTGCTGGCAGAGCATCATCACGGGGCGGTTGCCGCCGTAATTGACCATGGAGTCGTGCAGCCCGCGATAGGACGCCCCGGGATTCAGCGCGGCGTACGGAAAGTCGTACGCGTGCATCATGTCGACGATGACGTCGGAAGCCCAGCGCTTCATTCGTAGGCCCACTCCCCCGACGCCTTGAGCGCCACGCACTTCTCGGGATCGATACGCACGTAGAGGGACTCGCCGACGCGCGTGCGCAGCGACGGGTGCGCGCGCGACTGCACCGAACGGCTGCCGATCTTCACCTGGAAGTCGACGAACTCGCCGAGGAACACCTTCTGGTCGACGGTGGCCTGGTAGGTATTCTCGCCGTCCTGACGGCGCTCGAAGAGCTCGACGTCCTCCGGGCGGATCGAAAGCACGACTTCCTCGCCGCTCCTGAGCGAATCGACGCCGCGCGCCTTCAGATCGCCGACCTCGGAAGCGATGCGATAGAACCCGGCGGCGGAATCGGTGCCGCTGACCGTGCCTTTCACGAAATTGGTGGTGCCGACGAAATCCGCGACGAACTGGTTGCGCGGCCGCTCGTAGACCTCGCGCGGCGAGCCGAGCTGCTCGATGCGGCCGCCGTTCATCACTGCGATCGAATGCGAGAGCGCCAGCGCCTCGCTCTGGTCGTGCGTCACGTACACCGTGGTGATGCCGAGCTCGCGCTGCAGGCGCTTCAGCTCGAAGCGCATGCGCTCGCGCAGCTTGGCGTCGAGGTTGGAGAGCGGCTCGTCGAGCAGGAGAAGCGGCGGCTCCATCACCAGCGCGCGCGCGAGCGCGAGGCGCTGCTGCTGCCCCCCGGACAGCTTGGTGGCTTCGCGATCGGCCATCTCGTCCAGCGCCACGACCTTGAGCACGCGATGGACGCGCTCCGCGATCGCTTTCCTGGGAAGCCTGCGCTTCGACACCTGCAGCGGAAACGCCGCGTTGTCGAACACGGTCATGTGCGGCCAGATGGCGTAGGACTGGAACACCATGCCGAGGCCGCGCCGGTTGGGCGGAATGAAGATGTCCTTCTGCGAGGAGTAGATGGTCTCGCCGCCCACCGCGATCTCGCCCGACCGCGGCCGCTCGAGGCCCGCAATCGAGCGCAGAGTGGTGGTCTTGCCGCAGCCGCTCGGGCCGAGCAGCGTAAACAGCTTGCCCTGCGGCACTTCGAAGCTCACGTCGTGCGCGGCGCGGATGGTCTGGCCGTGCTCGCCGACGTACTCCGTGCAGAGGGCGCGGACGCTCAGCACTTCAGTGCTCCTTGATTCCGAACTTGCTGCCGACCCACTGCGCCAGCATCACGAGGACGAAGAGCGCGAGGATGAACATGACCCCGAGCGCCGAGAGCTCGACGTACTGGCCGTTCTCCCACAGCTCCCAGATGAGGATGGAGAGCACCTCGTTGCCGGGGCTGTAGAGCAGGATCGAGCTCGAGAGCTCGCGGATCGACACGATCATGATGTAGATCCAGCCGGCGACCAGCCCGGGCTTGAGCAGCGGCAGGATGATGCGGCGGAAGGTCGTGGCCCAGGACGCGCCGCTCATCGCCGCGGATTCCTCGAGCTCCTTGTGGATCTGGAGCATCGACGTGGTGTTGTAGCGCAAGCCATAGGGCAGGAAGCGCGTGACGTAGGCGATCACAAGAATCCAGATCGTGCCGTAGACCCCGATCGGCATGTAGAGATACAGGATCATGATCGAGAGGCCGAGCACGATGCCGGGAAACACCATCGGCAGCGAGGCGATGTTGTCGAGCAGCCAGCGCCCGGGAAGCTTGGTCTTGACCACGATCCAGCAGATGACCGAGGTCACCAGCATGATGATCGTCGCGCAGCTAACCGCGAGCAGGAAACTGTTCCAGACCGCCCGCCACAGGCCGGGATGGCTGAAGACCGTGCGGTAGGGCTCGAGCGTCATGCGCTGGATCGCCTCCATCGACGGCACGGAATAGAACTTCTGGAACGACGACCACAGCAGCACGGCGAACGGCAGCACGACGATGAACAGGAAGTACAGCAGGAACACGCCCACGGCGACGTAGCGCCAGGGCCCGAGGTCGATCTGTCGCGGCCGGAAGCCCTTCCCGGTCATGGTCGCGTACTTGTTGCCGCGGCTCGAGAGTACCGACTGGAAGTACACGCCCACCGTGGTAATCAGCAGCAGGGTCACCGCGTACGACGACGCCAGGCCGACCTGGCTCGGATAGCGGTGCACGGCCTGGTAGATGGCGGAGGTGAAGACTTGGATGCCGACCGGCAGTCCGAGCAGCGCCGGAACCTCGAACGACTCGATCGCGCGCACGAAGAGGATGAGGAGCGTGGCGAAGATCGCCGGCCAGACGAGCGGCAGGGTCACCTTGCGCACCACCTGCCCCACGCTCGCGCCGCTCATGACCGCCGATTCCTCGAGCGCCGGGTCCATCGCGCGGAACGCCGCGGTCATCAGCAGGAATGCCATCGGCGAGTAGTGCAGCGCGTCGACCCAGATCATTCCCCAGAGCGAGTACACGTTGACGAACACCGCGTCGGTGCCGAACAGCTTCTGCAGCGCGAGGTTGATGAGGCCGATCTTCGGACTGCCGAGCAGGATCCACGACACCGTGAAGAGAATGCCCGGGATCACGAGCGGGATGAGCGACAGCGCGAAGAACAGCGCCTTGAACGGCGTGTTGGTGCGCTCGTTCATCCATGCGAGCAGCGTTCCCAGCACGAATGCGAGCACCGCAGTGCCGCTCGCGAATTTCAGCGAATTCCAGAACAGCACCCAGGTCTCCGCCGAGCCGTAGGCGAGCTGGTAGTTGCCGAGGGTGAACTGCGCGGCTTTGGCCGCGGTTTGCGGCGTGAAGAAGCTCTGCCAGAGCAGGAAGCCGAGCGGCACGATGCCGAGGTACAGCGTGACCGCAACGCAAAGGCCGATGATCAGCCACTTCGGGTCGAAGGCGAAGCGTGGCAGCCCCGCCGGCGCCCTAGTGATGGTGGTCGTGGCCATGCCGGTGGGGCACGCGATGATCCTGGCTGAATACGAGCGACTTGATCGTCACCGGTACGGTGTTCGAGGGAACCCGGATGCGGCCGAGGTCGATGTAATCGAAATCGCGCAGCGCGACCCCGTCGATCACCAGCACCTCTGAGCGCAGGCCCCAGTCCTCCTTGAGGATCGCGCCGAGGGTCTGCGCGACATCGCCTTCCAGAATGAGATAGACGGGCTTCCCGGTCGCAAGGGTGCCGGGAAGCGCGAGCGTCACGGCGCGAGCCAAGTTCGACAGGCGCTCGAAGGAAGGCTCGCCGCGCCACCGGAACGCGAGCGCAACCTCGCTTTCGCCTTCGACCAGATCAAAAGCGGTGAAGTGCGCCGCGATCGCCGCGGCGAGGCGCGCCGGCTCGATCGCGCCTTCGAGCGACACCGACGGCTGAAGGACCTGAAGGTTCTTGCGCGGCAGGAGCTGTCCCGGCTCCGACACATAGACCGTGTTGCCCGAGAGCTGCACGCTGTACTCGGAAGCGCCGAAGGCCGTGGCGCGGATGCACTCCCCGGCCGGCAGGAGCTTCCCCGGCAGCCGGTCGAGGCGTTTCGTCAACGCGCGGCCCAGCCGGCGCCCGAGATCGCCGAAGTCGCGCTCCTCGCGGCCATAGACGTACTCCCCGACTCCACCGGAGAACATCACGCCGTTGACGCCGCGCAGATCCTTGAGCGGCTCGGTGAGATAGAGCGCGCGCTCGCCGAGGATCGCCCGGCACAGCGCCTCGGCCATCGAGGCGGCGAGCTCGTCCAGCTCGGCGCCGGAAACCCTCGCGCCGAGCTGCCAGTCGAAGCCGGCCTGGCGCGCGAGCTCCCGCCCCTGGGGGTCGAGGCGCGTGATCCGGCCCTCGGCATCCGCGACGAGCAGGCGACCCCCGATGTGGATCGCGGCGGTCTCGAGCACGCTTCCGCGCTCGACGAGCGCGAGCTTGGTGGTGCCGCCGCCGATGTCGACGTTCAGCAGGCGCACGCCGCGGTCGTGCGAAACCTTGGCGGCACCCGAGCCGTAGGCAGCCAGCATGGCTTCCATGTGGTGGCCGGCCGTAGCGCAGACGAATTCGCCGCCCATTTCCGCGAGCAGCTCGCCGATCGCCTGCGCATTCTCGCGGCGCAGCGCTTCCCCGGTGAGGATGACCGAGCCGGTATCGATGCTGTCCGGATGCAGGCCGGCGCCGGCGTACGCCTCGTCGATGATGCGGCCGATCGCTTCGTCGTCGATGCGGGTTTCGCTCGCGTAGGGCGTCAGCGCAACCGGCGATTGGTACAGCGTTTCGCGCTTGACGACGAAATAGCGGCTGGAAAGGTCCTCTCCCATGCGCCGCATGTGCAGGCGCGAGAAGATCACCTGCGTGCCCGCCGAGCCGATGTCGATGCCGACGCTCGCGAGCGAGATGTTGTCCTGCAGCCACAGCGCGTTCGCTTCGACCGCCGAGTCGTGCTCGTGGTCGGCGTCGTGGTCGTGGTCGTGATCGTGGCCCTCGCCGTGCAGGTGATCGGCGAGGGTGTGGGGCTTGCTACCCGCCATTGCTGCGGCGCGACGGCACGTATCCCAGCCGCGCCGACACCGCGTTCGCGGTCTCGATCACGCTCGGCACGCAGGCCTGCATCACCTTCTTGCTCATGCGCTGCAGCGGCGCGGCCACGCCGAGCGCGGCGATCACGGAGCCGGAGTGGTTGCGCACCGGCGCAGCGATCGCGCGCAGGCCGCTCTCGCTTTCCTCGTCGTCGATGGCGTGCTCGCGCTGCCGGGTCTCCTCGAGCATTTCGAGCACCGCGTCGCGGCGGGTGAGCGTCTTCGGCGTGTAGCCGGTGAGGCCACGCTCCACCACTTCCCGGACGTAGTCGGCCGACTGGAATGCGAGCAGCACCTTGCCCACCGCCGTGCAATGCAGCGGCGCGCGCCCGCCGACCGCGGCCGCCATACGGATCGCGCGCGGGCTCTCCATCTCGTACACGTAGAGCACGCTGTAGTGGTCGACGATGCCGAGCTGCACCGTCTCCCCGGTTCTTTCCAGCAGCTCGCGCAGCTTCGGCCGCGCCTCGTTCGCCACGTCCATACGCCGGCGCACCAGCGCGCCCAGCTCGAACAGCGCGACCCCGAGGCGGTATTTCCCGGTTTCCGTGTTCTGCTCCAGGAAGCCCGCGCTGGTGAGCGTCGCGGCGAGCCGGTGCACGGTGCTCTTGGCGAGGCGCAGCCGACCGGCAAGCGTCGTGATGCCCAGCTCGTCCTCCTCGCCCGAGAACGAGGTCAGCAGGCGGATCGAGTTCGCGACCGAGGAGAGGCGCGCCTTCGCGGCCTGTTCCATATCAAGAATTTGCTTCCCTGTATGCGGAACGCGAGCGTAGCACGGCGTAGGCGAACACTCCGGTGATCAGCACCAGCGTCGCGATGCTGAGCGGAACCGAGAGCGGCTCCGCGATCCCGTCCAGCGCCGGAAGAGCAAGAGCCGCCATCAGCAGGCAGAGAGCCGCGACCGTGGCGCTCATCCAGCGCGAAGCGGTCGCCGGACCCGACATCATGCGCGCCACCCACAAGCCGTTGAGCGCGTCGGTCAGCACCATGCCAAGCGTGAATACCAGGCCGAGAATGGCCGCGAACAGCACGCCCGCCATGGTCGCGCCGGTGAGCGAGAACGCCAGCGCGTGGCTCACCGTGTCGAACGACACCGCGAAGGCGGCACCGATCGAGGCGATGACCGCGGGATGGTTCGCGCGCGCCAGCCGCTCGCTCACCCAGCGTGCGCGCAATCCAATCAGCGCCACCCGGCGCCCGGCTGGCGCGCGCAGGAACGCGAGCAGGTTGGCGATGCCGAGCACGAGAAGCACAGCGACCGAGACGAGCGCGCCAGTCTGCTCCAGCCACGCCGGTGCGTGCCATTCCGTGGCGGCAAGCGCCACGGCGACGCCGATCAAGGTGACCGCCACCCCATGGCCGAGCGAGAAGAAAAGCCCGCACCAGCGCGACTGGGTCGAGCGCGTCATGCCGTCGATCGCCACCAGGTGGTCGGGATCGAAGCCATGGCGCAACCCGAGCGCGAAGACGAGCGCCACCATTCCCATCATTTCCGGATGAATAGACCCTCCCACAGCTTGTTCCATTTTTCCTGCTCTTCGAGCACGGTAACCGGATCCACCATGGTGTACGGGAAGCGGTTGAGCTCGGTCTTGACCTTGGTGCTGACCGGTACCCGCCCCATGGAATTGAGCAGCTCCTGGCCCTCGGGCGACAGCACGAAATCGGCGAACAGCAGCGCCGCGTGCGGATGCGGCGCGTTGCGCGCCACCCCGATGCCCTGCGGCCGGCCGACCACCGGCTCGACCGGCAGCCAGTCGATCGGCGCGCCGCGGCGCTTGAGCGATTCGGCGTTGCTGTTGTAGACCGTGAGCCCGACCGGGATCTCGCCCGCGGCGATCAGCTCGGCGAGCAGCACGTGCCCCTTGCGCACGTCGGGCTTCATCTCCGCGAGGCTGCGGAAGTACGCCATGCCCGCCGCTTCGCCCCAGAGCTTCACCAGCGTCGCCATCCATTCGGCATCCGTCGCCTCGATGCCGATGCGGCCCTTCCACTTCGGGTCTATGAACGCCTTGTAGCTTTTCGGCAGCTCGTCGCGCGCCACCTTGGCGGTGTTGAAGGCGACGACGAAAAAGTTGACGCGATCGGGGATCCACTGCCGATGCGCCGGGATCGCGTTCGGCGGCAGGTCCGCGAGGTGCGGCGAATGGAAATCGCTGAAGAGCTTCTCGCGCGCCATGACCTCCATCTCGGGGCCGTTGGTTTCCACCACGTCGAACGCGAAGCGCCGGGCGCGCGCCTCGGTGAGCGCGCGCTGCACCACCTTCTCGCTGATGGTGCGGAAGATCTCCACCTTCACGCCGGTCTTCTTCTCGAACGCCTGGCCGAGCGGCCCGGACTCGGTCGGCGCGAGCGAGGTATAGAGCACCACGCTGCCTTCCTTGCGCGCGTTCTCGAGCAGGCGGGCATCGCGGTCCGCGCCGCGATAGCGATAGACGGATTCGCTGCCCTGAGCCGCGCCGGCGCCCGCCAGCACGCACGCGAGGAAGAACTTCAATACGCTATTCATCGACCTCGCAATATTGTATGGTGAAGCGACTGCAGGAGAACACGGTTCCATATACGGAAACGCTACCGGAAACGCCGTCGGAAACGCCCTTGGCCCCGTGAGCACCAAGACCACCACCCAGGTCACGCACTACCACATCCAGAAGAAGCGGCGCGCCGAGTTCCTCGAGGAATGGCGCAAGAACCGGCGCACGGTCATCCGCCGGGACGACGTCAAGCTGCAGCCGACCGCGCGCGGCCTGCGCAGCGGCGTGTACATGGGCTGGGACGGCGACTCGCCGACGCGCTGCCTGGACGCCCTGGTGCACGAGATCGACCCCGGCACAGTGACCACGATCCACCGTCATTCCTGGGACGCGCAGCTCTTCATCGTCGAAGGCGCGGGCTGGAGCGAGATCGACGGCAAGCGCTACGAATGGAAGCCGTGGGACGCGATTCACATTCCGGCCTGGAGCTGGCACCGCCACGGCAACGAAAGCGGCAAGCGCGCGCGCTTCATGAGCTACTCCTCCGAGCCGATGCTCTGGACGCTCGGCCTCGGCGTGCTCGAGGACCGCGGTCACGAGGACGTGCGCAACCTGCCGGCCGCCCCTTCCTCCTCCGAAGGGCCCCAGGGGGACAACGCCTATGCGAGACGGATGCGCAGAATTTTCAGCGAGGTGAACAAACGCCGCAGCGGCCGCATCCATACGCCCTACGACGAGCAGGACCTGCTCGCGACGCCGCGCGGCACCCGCACCAAGTTCCTGGTCGACCGCGCGATCGGCAGCGAGTCCTCGGGCATCACGCAGGTGATGATCCAGTTCGCCCCCGGCAAGACCCAGTCGCTGCACCGCCACCCGGGCGAGGCCTGGCTTTACGTGGTCGAGGGGCACGGCCACAGCTTCATGGGTACCGCGCCGGACCGGGGCGAGCACTACCGCTGGAAGAAGGGCGACCTGATCGTGGTCGACCATTTCCTGTGGCACCAGCACTTCAACGATGATCCGAAGGGCGAGGCCCGGCTGGTGCGCGTGCACATGTTCGACTCGATCCTCGAGACCATGCGCGCGCTCACCGACCCGCTGGTGCTGTTCGAGGAGGCCGAGGACACGCTGCTCAGCATGAAAGAGATCTCGCAGATCGAATGGCCCGAGGACCGGCGGCCGGAGAGCTGATGCCCGCGCCCGCTTCCGCGCTTCCGCCGGGCGTGCTCTCGCTCCACACGCTGCCGGCCGATCACCACGACAAGGACTGGGACGCGATTATCGTGCCGGCCGCTGTCAAGGAGCGGCTGCTCGCGCAGGCGCTGCTCACCCTCAAGCACGGGCGCAAGCTCTCGCAGCTCGCCGGCCTGCCGCACGGGCTGATCGTGCTCGCCGGGCCGCCCGGCACCGGCAAGACCACGCTCGCGCGGGGTCTCGCGCAAGTGGCGGCGCTCGCGCTCGCACGCGAGGGCGCGACCACGCTCGTCGAGATCAACCCGCACGCGTTTCCGAGCGATATGCTGGGCGAGAGCCAGCGCAACATCATGCGGCTGCTGCAGGACACGATTCCGGAGCTCGCCGCACGCCGCCCGCACACCGTGGTGCTGATCGACGAGGTCGAGAGCTTCGCGGTGCGGCGCACCAGTGCCTCGTTCGAGACCAACCCGGTCGACGTGCACCGGGCGACCGACGCGGTCATGCTCGGCATCGATGAGATCGCGCGCAAGCTGCCGGCCGTGCTCTTCGTCACCACCACGAACTTCATGGACGCGATCGACGATGCGTTCCTGTCCCGCGCGGACCTCGTCATGCACTTCGCGCTGCCGAACGCCGAAACGATCGCCAGTATCCTGCGCCATTCGCTCGACGAACTGCGCGTGCAATGGCCGGCGCTCGGCAAGCTGAGCGAGCCGCAGGTGGTCGAGCTGGCGTCCCTGTGCGACGGCTGGAACGGGCGCCAGGTGCGCAAGCTGGTGCTCGCCGCGATGGCGCAGCGGCTCGAGGTGGCGAAAGACCCGTCGCTGCTGGCGTTCGAGGATCTGCGCGAGGCGGCGCGCAAGCGCGGCGGCGTGGAGTGGGCCGGACCCGCCGCGCCACCGTCGAAGGAACTTTTTCCCGACGTGCCCGATCATCTCAAGCACGACCATGACCACGGTCATGGCCATGAACACAAAACGAGGAGGATGCGCTCATGAAGTGCAAGCTGATGTCGCTCGGCCTTGCCGCCCTGCTGCCGCTCGCCGCGGCCGCGCAGCCGAATTTCTCCGGCAAGACGGTCACGATCATCGTCGGCTACAAGGCGGGCGGCGGGTACGACGCGACCGCGCGGCTGCTCGCGCGGCACCTGCCGAAGCACATCCCGGGCAAGCCGACCGTGATCGTGCAGAACATGCCCGGGGCCAACAGCATCATCGCCGCGAACCACATCTACAACGTCGCGAAGCCCGACGGCCTGACGATCGGCACGTTCAACCGGAACCTGCCGATCGCGCAGCTCACCAAGGTCGAGGGGGTCAAGTTCGACATCACCAAGTTCCAGTGGGTCGGCTCGGCGGCGAACGAGTCGACGATCCTCGCGATCCGCACCGACCTGCCCTACAAGACCTTCGACGAGCTGCGCAAGGCGAAGCAGACCGTCGTCATCGGCTCGACCGGGCCGGGCGCGAACACGCACGACTTTCCCCTGCTGCTGAAGGAGCTGCTCGGCCTCAACTTCAAGATCGTGAGCGGCTATTCGAGCAGCGCCGACATCATGCTGGCGGTGGAGCGCAAGGAGGTGGACGGCCGGGCGGGTTCCTACACGTCGCTGCGGCCCTTCATCGACCGCGGCCTGGTACGGCCGATCGTGCGCGCGCGCTCGACCGAGCCGGGGATCGACAAGCTGCCCGCGGACGAGGATGCCGCGCCGAACGCGCGCGCCAAGGCCATCATGGCGCTGCGCTCCGCGCCGGAGCAGGTGGCGCGTCCCTATGTGCTCCCGCCCGCGACGCCGGCCGAGATCGTCAAGGTGATGCGCGACGCATTTGCCAAGGCCATCCAGGATCCGGAGCTCGATGCCGAGGGCAAGAAAGCCAAGCTCGACCTTGAATACCTCCCGGGCGACCAGGCGCAGAAGATCCTGGTCCAGGTGCTGCAGCAACCCCAGGACATCGTCGCGGAGTTCAGCAAGTACATCAAATTCGGTGAGTGAAGCACTGCTGGAGGGGCTGGTCCTCGTCCTGCAGTGGAAGGCGCTCGCTTTCATGATGCTGGGCATCGTGCTCGGCTTCTGGGTGGGGCTGCTGCCGGGCCTGGGCGGGGCGACCACGCTCGCCCTCATGCTGCCCTTCATCTACAACATGCAGCCGGTCGAGGCGTTTGCGTTCCTGCTGGGCATGCATGCGGTCACCGCGACGACCGGCGACATCACCTCTGTGCTGTTCGGTGTCCCCGGCGAAGCCGCGAGCGCGGCCACCATCCTCGACGGGCATGCGATGGCGAAGAACGGTGAGGCCGGACGCGCGCTCGGCGCGGTGCTCGCGTCGTCGCTCGTCGGCGCCCTGGTCGGCGCTGCCGCGCTCGCGCTGGCGGTCCCGGTGGTGCGGCCGCTCGTGCTGACGTTCGGCTCGCCCGAGCTCTTCATGCTGGCGATCGTCGGCCTCGCGTTCATCGCCTCGCTCAGCTCGCACGGCGGGCGGGGACTGGTGCGCGGGTTCCTCGCCGGCTTGCTGGGCCTCCTCGTCTCCACGGTGGGCCAGGATCCGCAGGCGGGCGTGGCGCGTTACACCTTCGACTCGCTGTACCTGTGGCAGGGGCTCGACCTGGTGCCGATCCTGGTCGGCATCTTCGCCATCCCCGAGATCATCGAGCTCGCGGCGCGCGGCACTTCCATCGCCGGTTCGCTCCCGGCAGGCCGCATCAGCCGGGGCGCGCTCGAAGGCGTGAAAGATACGTTTCGCCATTTCTGGCTCACCATCCGCTGCAGCCTGATCGGCACCTTCATCGGCATCATGCCGGGGCTCGGCGGCTCGGTCGCGCAGTGGATGGCCTACGGCCACGCCGCGCAAAGCGCGCGCACCGCGGAGGAGCGCAAGCGCTTCGGCGCGGGCGACGTGCGCGGCGTGCTGGGACCGGGGGCGGCGAACAACTCCAAGGAAGGCGGATCGCTGATTCCGACCGTGGCGTTCGGCGTGCCCGGCAGCACCGCGATGGCCATCCTCCTCGGCGGCTTCGTGCTCCTCGGCCTGGTGCCCGGGCCCGACATGCTGAGCAAGCACCTGAGCGTCACCTATTCCATGGTGTGGACCATCGTTCTCGCCAACGTCGTCACCGTGGTGGTGTGCTTCCTCTTCCTCGACCAGCTCGCGCGTCTCACCGGGGTGCGCGGCAGCATCCTGATCCCGCTGATCCTCGTGCTGGTGTTCGTCGGCAGCTACACGTCCAACAACCACTACGGCGACATGGTGGCGACGCTGGCGTTCGGCGCGATCGGCTACCTCATGGTGCTCGCGGGCTGGCCGCGCGCGCCGTTCGTCCTGGGGCTGGTGCTGGGGAAGATCGCCGAGAACTACCTCTACATCTCGATCGCGCGCTACGAAGCGGCGTGGCTTACTCGCCCGGTCGTGCTCGTGCTGATCGTCATCGCCATCGCGGTGATCATCTATCCGCTGTTCCAGGCACGGCGCAAGGCGGCGCATGCATAAGAGCGCGGCCGTCGGACTCTCGATCTCGGTCATGCTCGTATCCGGCTACGCCGTGTTCGCCGCGACCGCCTGGCCGTGGAAGGCGGCGCTTTTCCCGCTCGTCATCGGCATCCCGCTCTTCTGCCTGGCGGCGACCGAGCTCTTGTGGAGCCTGCTCGGGGCCGAGCCGCCGAGCGCGCCGAACGAAGTCGAGCTTTCCACCGACGCGGCCGCGCGCCGGCGCGTGGTGCGGGTGGCCGCGTGGATGGCGGGCTTCTTCGTCGCGATCGCGCTGCTCGGCTTCCCGATTGCGGTGCCCCTGTTCGTGTTCCTCTACCTCAAGCTCCAGGGAGGCGAAGGATGGGTCCTGTCGATCGTCCTCACGGCGGCCGTCGCGGCGGCTTTTTACGGCCTCTTCGACGCGCTCTTGCACTTGCCCTTCCCGGCTGGCTGGCTCTGGTCCTGGCTGGGGCTTGCCTAGCGCAACCCCAGTTATCGGCCTACCCCGCCCGCCCGATCCGCCTGCTGGTGCCCAATCCGCCGGGCGGGGCGACCGATACGCTCGCACGCGTGTTCGCGCCGAAGCTCGGCGAGGCGCTGGGGCAGCCGGTGATCGTCGACAACCGCCCCGGCTCGAACGGCAACGTGGCGAGCGAAGCCGCCGCGCGCGCGGCTGCCGATGGCTACACCCTGCTCCTCTGCGCGGACGCTCAGATCGTGATCGGACCACATCTCTACGCAAGAATGCCGCTCGATACGCTGCGCGACCTCGAGCCGGTCGCCTCGCTCGTGAATACGCAGATGGTGCTCTCCGTCCACCCCGCGCTGCCGGTAAAGAACCTCTCCGAGTTTACCGAGCATGCGCGACGCGCGACGCCGCCGCTTGCGTACGCCTCGATCGGCAACGGCAGCCAGCATCACCTGGTGATGGAAATGCTCAAGGCGCGCGCCGGCATCGACCTCCTGCACGTCCCCTTCAAGGGCGGCGGCCCAGCCACCGTCGCGCTGCTCGCGGGCGAAGTCTCGGTCATGTTCGGCGGCAATTCGGTCGCCGGCCATATCAAGGCAGGCAAGCTGCGCGCGCTCGCGGTAGCGGGCAAGCACCGCTCGCCCGCCTATCCCGAGCTTCCGCGGCTGGCCGACTTCTACCCGGGCCTGGAGGTCACGCCCTGGCTCGGGCTGTTCGGGCCCGCGGCTTTGCCTCCCGAAATTCTCAACCGGTTGCGTCGCGAAACGAACCGGCTGCTGTCGGATGCAGATTTTCGCGAAAGGATCCGCAACCTCGGCGGGCTCGAGCCCTTCGTCACCACGCCGGAAGAGTTCGCCGCGCTGATTCGCGACGAGCACGCCAGGTACGCGCACGTCGTGAAAGCCGCGGGCGCTAAGATCGACTGATCCTGTAATTGCGCCAGAGGGGCACCACCAGCGAGAGCACGAGGAAGCCCCACAGGATATTGCCGAGCGTCGAGG
>DASRIR010000261.1:0-7399 GCA_035649875.1 Burkholderiales bacterium
TTGGAAGTGAAGCGAACGTCGCCGATCTGGACGCGAACGTGATTGGATCCAACCCCAACTTCGAGTATCTGATCCCCAGCGCCCAGGATTCTCTGCAACTCGAGTACACCCTTCCTGGGAATGATGACCTGCTGGCCGGCCTTGCCCCCTTCCGGCAGATCAATCTCCGCCATTGCCAGGCGATGGCCGTCCGTCGCAACAGTTCGCAGCGTTTTCGCCGACGTTTCAAGCAGTAAGCCGTTAAGATAGTAACGAACGTCCTGCTGGGCCATGGAGAAATGGGTCTTCTCCAGCAGGTGCTTGAAGTCCTTCTCCGCCACCTTGAGCGTCTGCTGGGCATTGATCTCGTCGACGGTTGGAAACTCACCAGCGGGCAGCGTCGACAGCGTGAAGCGGCTGCGCTTTGCACGCAGCAGCACCCGCTCGCCCTCGAGGGTGATGGTGATCTCGGAGCCTTCGGGCAACGCGCGGCAGATGTCGAGCAACTTGCGACCGGGGACTGTGACTTCGCCATTGCGCTGCACGTCGACCTGCGAGCTCGCGACGAGCTCGACTTCGAGATCGGTGGCCGTCACCGCAAGCTCGCCGCCTTTCGCTGCAAGCAGCACGTTGGCGAGTATCGGCATCGTCTGTCTGCGTTCCACGACCCCGATCACCGCCTGCAGCGGTGCAAGAATAACTTCGCGCTTCGCAATGATCTTCATCTTTGCTAATTCCAAGTCTTGTATTTATCTATATCTGATTACTGTAGTTTCTAGCACAGCACGAACCTGTGCAGAACCGAATTTTCCCGAGCGCTCATGCGCAATTACCAGAGGCGTAACCAAGCTCACAACGACGATAAGTCCTGTCGGCGGCCTGTGGATGAAATGTGGACCAGCGTACAAACCGAATCATCCACAGCTTTGCAACATCATCCGGTCAGAGTTCTCAACAGGTTCAGATAGTCTTCGTTCATCCGCGTCTGCGTCTCGCGCAGCTCCTTGATAACGCGGCACGCATGCAGCACGGTCGTGTGGTCGCGACCACCGAATGCATCGCCGATTTCCGGCAGGCTGTGATTGGTGAGTTCCTTCGACAACGCCATCGCAACCTGGCGCGGTCGCGTGATGGAACGGCTGCGACGCTTCGAGAGCAGGTCTGCCACGCGAATCTTGAAATACTCGGCGACCGTCTTCTGGATGTTCTCGATCGTCACCAGCCGTTCCTGCAGCGCGAGCAGGTCGCGAAGCGCTTCTTTCGCGAAATCCAGTGTTATCGGCCGGCCGGTGAACTGCGAGTTCGCCACCACGCGTCGCATCGCACCTTCGAGCTCGCGCACGTTGGAGCGGATCCGCTTCGCGACGAAGAACGCCACTTCCTCGGGAAGCTCGACACCGCCGGCGGCGGACTTGCTCATGAGGATCGCGACGCAGGTTTCGAGCTCGGGCGGCTCGATAGACACCGTCAGGCCCCAGCCGAAGCGCGACTTGAGGCGCTCCTCGAGACCCTGGACTTCCTTCGGATAACGATCGCAGGTGAGGATCACCTGCTGCTGTCCCTCGAGCAGCGCGTTGAAGGTGTGGAAGAACTCTTCCTGCGAGCGTTCCTTGCCGGCGAAGAACTGGATGTCGTCGATCAGCAGCGCGTCGAGCGTGCGATAAGCGTTCTTGAACTCGCTGATGGTGTTGTGCTGCAGCGCGCGGACCATGTCGCCGACGAAGCGCTCCGAATGCACGTACGCGATGCGCGCATCCTTGTTTCGCGCGCGAATGTGATTGCCGACGGCGTGCATGAGGTGCGTCTTGCCCAGGCCGACGCCGCCGTAGATGAAGAGCGGGTTGTAGGCGCGGCCGGGATTCTCGGCCACTTGCACCGCCGCGGCGCGCGCGAGCTGATTGCTCTTGCCCTCGACGAAGTTTGCAAACGTGAACTCGGGGTTTAGACGACCGCCGATCTGCGGCAGCGTTTCGACCCGCCGCGGGCGCGGATCCGCGCGCGCGACGGGGTCGGGCGCCGCGATCATGCGTGAGCCGATCTCGAAGATCACCGCCGGCGCCGGCGGCGGCACGAGCTCGACCACGATCTCACCGATACGGTCGGCGCAGTTCTGGCTTACCCAGTCGATGACATAGCGGTTCGGAGCGAGCAGACGCAGGAACCCTTCGTCCTCGACCGCCTGCAGCGGCCGAATCCAGGTGTTGAAGTGCTGTTCAGGCAGCTCGGCTTCGAGCCGGCGGAGGCATTGATTCCAGAGTGAAGTCGCCACGACCGGCTTGGCTTTAGCGTAAGACGGGTGAGGGTGCGGACGGGAAAGGGCGGGGAGTTTATACCGCCAGCGCTCCTGTGGATATCTCGGCCGCGAGCACTCCACGGGTTGACGCCGTGGCGGTGGGTACGTATCCTTTCGCGCCCCTTTTCCGGGCCACCCATCTACCTGTTTCTGGTCCGATTTTCGGGCAATACGGAGCCGCCATGAAGCGCCCATTTCAGCCGAGCAATCTGCACCGCAAGCGCACCCACGGCTTCCGCGCCCGCATGGCCACCAAGGGCGGCCGCCTTGTGCTCAGCCGCCGGCGCGCCAAAGGGCGCAAGCGGCTCGCGGTCTGACCTGACCGCGCCCGTCGCATCCGATCTCCATCCGGCGCGGGGCCTGCCGCGCGCGCACCGGTTACTCGCGAAGTCACAATTCGATGCCGTCCACCGTTTGGGGCTGCGGTCGTCCGACGCGCTCTTTCTCGTGAGCGCGAAGTTGAACGATCTTGGCCACCCGCGGCTCGGGCTCGCGGTCGGTGTTCGCGCCGCCGGCGGCGCCGTAACGCGTAACCGCGTCAAGCGTCGGGTTCGCGAATATTTCCGGCAGCACCGGCATCTTCTGCCGGCGGTCGATCTCGTGGTCAAAGCGCGAGCGGCTGCCGCGGCAGCCTCGCACGTCGAGACCTCGGCCAGTCTTGCGGTTCACTGGCGACGGGTAAGCGAGCGATGCGCGCGATCCTGATCGGGCTCATCGCCGTCTATCGCTTCTGCGTGAGCCCGCTGCTCGGGCCGAGCTGCCGCTTTCACCCGAGCTGCTCCTGCTACGCGCGGGAAGCGATCGAGCGGCATGGGGCGCTGCGTGGCCTTGTGCTCGCGCTGCGCCGGATCGGGCGCTGCCACCCCTGGAATCCTGGCGGCTACGACCCCGTCCCGGACACGTCGACCGCTCCGCTGAACCGGATCCCGCATGGCTAACCCGCGTATTTATCTTTGGATCGCCGTAGCGCTGCTGCTGTGGATGAACCTGGTGCAGTGGAACCGGGATTACGGCGACCGCGCCGCACCCGCCGCGACCACCCCGGTGGCCGCGCAGCCCGAGACAGGCCCGGCGGCCCCCGCGGATGCGTCGCTGCCTGAGCTGCCTGCCCTGCCTTCGACGCAGGCCCCAGCCGCGGCGCCGTCGTCGGAGGCTCCGACCCCAGCCGCGCCGGCCGAGACAGCCTCATCCCGGGTGCGCGTGATGACCGACGTGCTCGACGTCGATATCAGCCTGTCCGGCGGCAACCTGGTGCGCGCGGACCTGCTCGCGTACCCGCACGACAAACAACCCGGCAGCCCGCCCGTGCGACTGCTCGATACCCGCGAGGCGAGCTATAACGTCGACCGCAGCGGCCTGCGCGCCCTGAATGCCGAGAGCGAGCCCAACCATCTCGCGAAGTTCACTACCCTGGCCCAGGAGTTCCGGCTTGCGCCCGGCGCGTCCGAGCTGCGCGTGCCGCTCATCTGGACCGACGGCGCGGGCATCACCGTGGCGAAGACCTTCGTGTTCCGCCGGGGTCGCTACGACATCGAGCTTGCCTACCAGGTCGACAACCGCTCAGAGGCTGAGTGGTCTGGCGCGTCCTACGTGCAACTCGTGCGTCACATCGTCAAGCAGAAGCGCTCGATGTTTGACGTCGAGAGCTATGCCTACCGTGGTCCAGCCGTGTTCGACGGCAGCAGCTATCGCAAGCTGGACATCGAGGACGACGACGACGCTCTATACGCCCAAGGCGTCACCGACGGCTGGGTCGCGTCGCTGCAGCATCATTTCGTGAGTGCGGCCGTACCGCCCAAGGGTGAGGAATACCACTTCACACTGACACGCGAAGGCGAGCACGCCGTGCTCAGCTACCGCGGTCCGCTGAAGACGGTGCCAGCCGGTACCACCGGCCGGCTCAGCGAGACGCTCTTCGTTGGCCCCAAGCTTCAGGATCAACTCCGGGCAGTAGGCCCGAAGCTCGAGCGGACGGCCGACTACGGCAAGCTCACGATCATCGCCGAACCACTTTTCTGGCTATTACAGAAAGTACACGGAATCGTCGGAAACTGGGGCTGGGCGATCATCATTGTCACGTTCTTGTTGAAGCTGGTCTTCTACAAGCTCACCGAGACCAGCGGTCGCTCGATGGCCAAGATGCGCACCATCGCCCCGCGGATCAAGAGCATCCAGGAGCGATACAAGGATGAGCGGGAGCAGCTCGCCCGCCAGACGATGGAGCTTTACAAGCGCGAGAAGATCAACCCCGTCGCCGGGTGCCTGCCGATTCTCGTGCAAATCCCGGTCTTCCTCGCGTTCTACTGGGTGCTGCTCGAAAGCGTCGAGATGCGGCAAGCGCCGTTTCTTGGCTGGATCCAGGACCTGTCCTCGAAGGACCCCTTCTTCGTATTGCCCATCCTGATGGGCGGAGCGATGTTCGGGCAGTTCAAACTTAACCCAGCGCCCCCCGATCCGATGCAGGCCCGGATCTTCGCCTTCATGCCGGTGGTCATGACGGTGATGATGGCCTGGTTCCCGGCTGGGCTGGTTCTCTACTGGCTGACCAATACGCTGTTATCGATCGCCCAGCAGTGGCGGATCAACAAGGTCGTCGAAGCCGAGGCCGCCAAGTCCCGGTCCTGAAAGAGGCTCTCGGGAGCTGGCTGCCCATGGTTGATTCGCCTGTGGCGCCACTCTAGCAGGCGTTGCAGGCGTTGCATTTGCTGCAAATAAGCCTAGAATGTGCAACAGGCACATCGACTATGGACAGCAATCTCGCCCATCTTCCGGACTCCGGTCGCGTGCTGGCCGCGGCCCTGGTCAACGCCGGCAAGGAGCTGGGGCTCACCCAAGCCGCGCTTGGCGCGGTGATCGGGCGGGACCGAACCGCCTTGAGCCGTGGTCAGCTCGACCCAGCCAGCAAATCCGGCGAGCTTGCGCTGCTCCTGATCCGCGCCTATCGCGCGCTCTTCGTGTTGGTGGGTGGTGACCGGGACGTGATGCGGCACTGGATGCAAACCGAAAACCTGCATACCGGCGGTGTCCCCGCCGAGCAGATCCGCAGCGTCCAGGGCCTGACTCGCGTGGTCGAGTATCTGGACGCGATCCGCGGCAAGCCCTGATGACCGACATCTGGGCGGCCGTCGGCGGCGAAGCGCGGCCGCGTCCGCTCGCGGGCGAGATCCTCCGCCTGGTGGAAAGCCAGGAACAGGTGGCAACCAACCGCCTGGTCGCAACGCTCGCGGAGCAGGACCTCCTCGAGTCGATGCTTGAAGCCAGTAAGCCCGCATTGCCCAAGGGCACGGCCCGGTTGGATTACCTGCTCGCCACGCCGTTTCGCTATCCGCCCCTGCCGCACGGGTCGCGATTTGGCGGCCGGCACGAGCCGAGCCTCTTCTATGCCGCACGCGGCGTCACTACCGTGCTCGCTGAATCGGCCTACTACCGCTTCGTGTTCTGGCAGGGGATGCGCGAGCCGCCACAGGTGCCGCTGCGCACCCAGCACACTCTGTTCGGTGCACGGCTGCGCGCGCGGCGCGGCTACGCGCTGCAGCTCCCGCCGTTCGCCACTTTCCGCGAGGTGCTGGCGAGCCGCGACGACTACGGGTCCGCGCAGCAGCTCGGCCGAGCCTTGCGTGATGCAGGCGCCGACGCCATCGAGTACGTCTCTGCGCGCGACGCGCACGGCGGTCTGAACGTAGCGCTCTACACACCGACGGCGTTCGCGGCGCCACGGCCGACGTTCAAGCAGGAGTGGTTGTGCGAGACGCGGGCCGACGAAGTCGGCTTTTACGCGCGCGGCGACGCTGGGCTGCGCGCCTTTCCGTTGTCGCAATTCACGGTCGAGGATCGGCTACCGGCGCCGGCGACGTGAATCCGCCGCTCGCTGCGAAGGCGCGATCCTGCCGCTCGATGGCTTCCTGGACGATGCGGTGGGCTCGCGCGTCGTCGCGGAGCATCACGCCGAGCGAGTATGTCGCGAAGGCACGCGGTTGCACCCGAAACGCTCCCAGCAGGCGCTGCAGCTCTGCATAGCCTTCGTCGGCCCGTTCGCCGCCCGCTGGACCGCGACGGTCGGACCGTTGACGGCATCACGCGACTCCGGGACGAGCCGAATCGCCTCGTCGGCGGCACGTACCGCCTCGTCGGGCCTGCCGAGCAGCGCAAGTGCCACCGCACCGTCGGTCAACCGCACGCCGTCCGGCGCGCGCGTCTCGTCCACGACCGACTGAAGATACGGCCGCGCCCGCGCTCGGTCGCCGAGCGCAGCGGTGGCACGGCCGAGTTCGACCACTCGATTGCTGGCGCTCTCGAACTCCGACCGGTCGGCCGCCTCGAGAAACGCGGCATAACCGGCGAAATCCCCGGTCGCGAGGCAGAGGCGGCCGAAGAAGTATGAGCGGATAGCGGGCGACAATCCGGGCGCGAGACGCTCATACGCTTCCTGCCAGCCGTCCGTGGCGCCTGTCGCGAGGAAGCGCACGTGAAATCCACTCAGCTCGGCAGGGGCACGCCAGTCTGGGAAGCGCTGCGCGAAGGCCTTCCGCTCCTGCTCTGCTTCGGCAAGGCGCCCGAGGCCTTCCAGTGTCTCGAAGACGCGCAGGGAATGTTGCGGCTGGGCGGGCATGAGGCGCGCCGCCTCTCGAAAATGTGCAATCGCCTCGTCGAAGCGTCCGAGGCGGCGCTTGGTCAGGCCGGCGATGTCGTGCGTGTCGGCGTCGTTGGGCGCGAGTTCCAGCGCGCGGTCGAGGTCGCGCAGTGCGCGCATGGGCTCCCGCTCGACATAGGTGAGATAGGACGCGCGGGCGGCAAGTGCCTCCGGCAGCTCTGGCTGCAGCTGCAGCGCCCGTTCGATGTCGCGCCACGCACCCTGAACGTCCATCTCCGCGTTCGGGCTCTCGATCGTCGTCCCCAGCCACACACGAACCCATGCCCGCAGCGCAAATCCGAGCGCGAACGCCGGGTCCAGCTCGAGCGCGCGGGATAACAGGCTGTCCGCGGTTCGCTAGTTCGGCAGCGCGGCCTGAACCGTTCGCTGAACCCGCGCATCGTTCTCGAGCAGCCGCCACAGCGGATCGACGGAAACGAAGCGGGGAATGACGCCAAACGCACCCAGCAGCCGCTCGAGCTCGCGATAGCCTTCCT
>DASRIR010000262.1:0-2134 GCA_035649875.1 Burkholderiales bacterium
GATGCCCTTCAGCTCGGCAGTGCCGGCGATGATGTTGCGCGCGCGCCCGGCGTGCAGCTCGCCGATGGTCAGCACCGCCGAGGAGGTCGGCTTGACCTCGCGGCTGACGATGGTCTGCAGCTGCGCGACGAGCTGCGCGGCCGCGGCGAGCGTGTCCACCGCGAGGTGCGGGTGCGCGCCGTGGCCGTCGCGGCCCTTGAGCGTGATGTCGAAAGCGTCCGCCGCCGCCATCACCGCGCCCGCGTTGTAGCCCACCTTCCCCGCCACCACCGCCGGCCAGTTGTGATAGCCGAGGATCAGGTCGACCTTCGGGTCGTCGAGCGCGCCGTCGGCGATCATGGCGCGCGCGCCGCTCAGCGTTTCCTCCGCGGGCTGAAAGATGAACTTCACCCTGCCTTTGAGCTCCCCGCGCATCTCGCTGAGGGCGGCGGCCACGCCGAGGGCGATCACCGTATGCACGTCGTGTCCGCAGGCGTGCATCTTTCCCGGCACTTTCGAGGCGAAGGCAAGCCCGGTCTGCTCGTGGATCGGCAGCGCGTCCATGTCGGCGCGGATGCCGATGGTGCGGCCGGGCTTCGCGCCCTCCAGCACGGCGACGATGCCGGTTTTTCCGATGCCGCTCCTGAAGGGAATCTTCAGTTTGTTGAGAAAGCCGGCGACGGCCTTCGCGGTTTCATGTTCCTCGAATGCGAGCTCCGGGTGCTGGTGCAGCGTCTTGCGCAGAGCGACCAGCTCCGGCGTCAAGCGCGCGGCAATCGAATCGAGGCGGTCCATCAGGCAAGCATAGCGCCAAGGCGCGCCAGCGCGCGCACGCCTGCATCGGGATCGAGCAGGCGGGCCTCCATTCCCAGCACAGACGCCGCCCGTTGATAGCGCGCGGCCAGCTCCGCCGTCCCCAGCACGCTGAATTGGCGCGTGCCCTGGGCGCGCAATTCGTGCCCGATGACGATCCCCGACAGGTAAGAGGCCGCGGCGCCCGCGCCAAGCTCACCCATCAGGCCGCGCGTGCGCACCCCGAACAGATGGTGCAGCAGGCCGCCTTCGTCGCCCGCGCGCTCCACGCCCTGCGCGAACGCGCGCTCGTCCGGCTTTCCCTCCTCGATCATGCGGCCGAGGATGCTGTGCTGCCGGAGCACCGCGTACGCCTCGCCGGTCATGTAGGTGGAGAAGCGCTCGATGCGTCCGTTCTTCACTTCGACCCACTTGCTGTGGGTTCCCGGCAGGCAGAGGGTGCCTTGCGCGCCGCAACCGAGGATCTGCGTTTCCTCGCCGCGCATCACATCCGGAACGCCCGCGCTGTCGCGGCACGTGAGGCCAGGCACAATCCAGGCGCCCGGCCGGACTTCGACCAGCTGGGCCGCGATTTCGTCGAAGCCTGCCGGGCACTGCACATACGGCGCTTCTTTCCAGCCCTGCCGGCTGCCGACCATGCCGCTCATCACGATCGGGGTTTCGTTCCAGCCCGCGATCTGCTGTTGCAGGACGTGCGGGAATCGCCCGGCCGGGACATTGAGAATGCCGTCGGCGGAAGCGCGCGACTCGATGATCTTCCCCTGCGCGTCGAGCCGGTAGCAGCGCAAGCTGCTCGTGCCCCAGTCGACCGCGATCAAGGCTGCTCCAGCTCGGCCTGCTTCGCCAGCCACTCCGCTTCGACCTGCTCGATCTCGCGCGCGACGTAGGCCTGGTCGTGCAGCAGCGCCTTGACCGCCTCGCCGTCCTGGTACACCGCCGGGTCGCCGAGCTTCGCATCGATCTCGCTCTTCTGCGCGTTCAGCCGCGTCATCAGCTCTTCCAGCCGCTTGATGCGGGCTTCGATCGGCTTGCGATTGCCGGGTCTCGCTTTTTTCGCGACCGGAGCCGGCTTCTTTTCCGCTGCAGGTCTCGGCGCGACGTTTCGCTTGAGGAGCCACTCACGGTAGTCCTCCAGATCGCCGTCGAACGCCTGCAGCGTGCCGTTGGCCACGATCAGGAACTGGTCGGTGGTCGCGCGCAGCAGGTGCCGGTCGTGCGACACCAGCACCAGCGTGCCTTCGAACTGGGCGAGCGCCACCGCCAGCGCCTCGCGCGTGTCGAGGTCGAGGTGGTTGGTCGGCTCGTCCAGCAGCAGCAGGTTCGGCTTCTGCCAGACGATGAG
>DASRIR010000263.1:0-3584 GCA_035649875.1 Burkholderiales bacterium
GCGTTCGCCCATCGCGCGCATCACGTAGGCACTGATGGTCGCGGGCGAGAGCCCGAGCTTCGCTTCCGACAGGCAGAATTTCGCCTCTGGGGTTCCGACCGCGATGTCGCACGCCGCAACGAGCCCGGTGCCGCCGGCGAACACCGGGCCGTGCACGCGCGCTATCGTGGGCTTGGGCAGGCGATCAAGCGCGGCGAGCATCTCGGCCAGCGCCTGCGCGTCCGCGAGATTCTCGTCGTAGCCGTAGCCCGTCATGCGCTTCATCCAGTTCAGGTCCGCGCCGGCGCAGAACGCCGGCCCGTTGCCGGCGAGGACCATCACGCGAACTGCCTTGTCCTGGCCGATTTCATCAAACGCCGCTTTCAGCTTCCCGATGAGCGCGTCGTCGAATGCGTTTCGCAGCTCAGGCCGGTTGAGCGTGACGCGGGCGACGCCGCCCTGCCGGGTGACTTCAAGCATCGCTCACATCCTGAACACGCCGAAGCGCGTTTCCTCGATCGGAGCGTTGAGCGAGGCGGAGATCGCCAGGCCCAGCAGCCGGCGCGTGTCGGCGGGATCGACCACGCCGTCGTCCCAGAGCCGGGCGCTCGCATAGTACGGATGCCCCTGCTTTTCGTACTGCTCGCGGATCGGGCTCTTGAACTTCTCTTCGGCCTCCTTGGAGGGGAAGTCGCCCTTCACGGTCGCAAGTACCGAAGCCGCCTGCTCGCCGCCCATGATGGAAATGCGCGCGTTGGGCCACATCCAGAGGAAGCGCGGGGAGTAGGCGCGGCCGCACATGCCGTAGTTGCCGGCGCCGAACGAGCCGCCGACGATCAGGGTGAACTTGGGCACGCGCGCAGTCGCGACCGCGGTCACCATCTTGGCGCCGTCCTTGGCGATGCCGCCGGCCTCGTACTTCTTACCGACCATGTAGCCGGTGATGTTCTGCAGGAAAACGAGCGGGATGCCGCGTTGGCACGCGAGCTCGATGAAGTGCGTCGCCTTGAGGGAGGATTCGGAAAACAGGATGCCGTTGTTGGCGAGGATCGCCACCGGGTAGCCGTGCAGGTGGGCGAAGCCGGTAACGAGCGTCGTGCCGTAGTTCTGCTTGAACTCGTCCAGCTCCGAGCCGTCGACGATGCGCGCGATGAGCTCGCGCACGTCGTAAGGCTTGCGCGCATCGGCGGGAATCACGCCGTACATCTCCTCCGCCGGATAAAGCGGCTCGCGCGGCTCGCGGGTATCCAGGGAAACGCTTTTCCTGAGGTTGAGGCCCGCGACGATCCTCCGAACGAGGGAGAGCGCGTGAGAGTCATCGAGCGCGTAGTGGTCGGCCACGCCCGAGACCCGGGTATGTACTTCGGCGCCGCCGAGCTCCTCGGGCGTCACCACCTCGCCGATCGCGGCTTTCACCAAGGGGGGCCCGCCGAGGAAGATCGTGCCCTGTCCCTTGACGATGATCGACTCGTCGCACATCGCCGGCACGTAGGCGCCGCCGGCGGTGCTCGAGCCCATCACGCAGGCAATCTGCGGGATGCGCGCGGCCGATAGATTGGCGATGTTGTAGAAGATGCGGCCGAAATGCTCGCGGTCGGGAAATACGCTGTCCTGCTCGGGCAGGTAGCCGCCGCCGGAGTCGACGAGGTAGATGGACGGCAGGCGGTTCTGCCCGGCTATTTCCTGCGCCCGCAGGTGCTTCTTTACCGTCATCGGGTAGTAGGTGCCGCCCTTGATGGTGGCGTCGTTCGCCACGATCACGCATTCGCGCCCCGCGACGCGGCCGATGCCGCAGATGATCGAGGCCGAATGCACGTCGCCCGTGTACATGCCCCACGCGGCGAGCTGGCCGATCTCGAGGAAAGGGGAGCCGGGATCGAGCAGCCGCGCCACGCGCTCGCGCGGCAGCATCTTGCCGCGGCCAGTGTGCTTGTCGCGCGCGGATTGCTCGCCCCCTTGAGAGACGAGCGCAACCTTCTCCCGCAGATCGGAGACCAGCGCCTGCATGCGCTCGGCGTTCGCGCGGAACTCTTCCGAACGGGGCTTGAGAATGCTCTTGATGATCAAAACGGCTCCCGGAGCCAGCGCTCGATCTGGTCGAACCGGTCCATCCCCCAGAAGGGCTCGCCGTCGACGATGATGTAAGGCGAGCCGAACACGCCCTTGGCGAGCGCCGCGTCGACCTCGGCGCGGGTTCTGTCCTTCACCGCCTGGTCGTTGAGGTCGGGTTTGCAGCCGACGGCGGCGGCGACCTTGAGGACGTTCTCGGCCTCGCCGATGTTGAAGTTCTCGACGAAGTAGGCGCGATAGAGCGCTTTCGCCAGCCTGATCTGTTCTTCTTCGTTCTTCAGGGAATAGAAGGCCCGGCAGGCGGCCACGGTGGAGACCGGGAATGGCTCGGGCTGCCGGAACGCAATGCCATGAAAGCGCGCCGAGCGCAGGAAATCGCGTTTGGCGTAGTCGCCCTTGAGCGGAATGCTCGGCAGCGGCCCGCTGCCGGTCGCCTTGAACGCCACGCCGAGCAGCATCGGCCGCCATTTGACCGTGCGCCCGTACTTCGCGGCGAGCACCTCGATCTTGTTCGCCGCCAGGTAGCCGTACGGGGACGAGAAATCGAAGTAGAAATCCACCGGCGCTTTCATCCGTCCTCCAGGGCGCGGCCGATGAGCAGGCGCTGGATGTCGTTCGCGCCCTCATAGATCTTCGTGACGCGCACGTCGCGCCACAGGCGCTCGACCGGGAAGTCCGCGACATAGCCGTAGCCGCCGTGGACCTGCATCGCGTCCGAGCACACCTTCTCCGCCATCTCGGACGCGAAGAGCTTCGCCATCGAGGCTTCCTTGAGGCAGGGCTGGCCCGCGTCGCGCAGCCGCGCCGCGTGCAGGTAGAGCTGGCGCGCGGCCTCGATCTGCGTCGCCATGTCGGCGAGGCGGAAATTCACCGCCTGGTGCTCGATCAGGTGCTTGCCCATGCTCTTGCGCTCGCGCGCATAGGCGACTGCGGCCTCGAGCGCGGCGCGCGCCACGCCGGTCGCCTGCGCCGCGACGTTGATGCGACCGGACTCGAGGTTCGCGAGGGCAATGCGATAACCAACCCCCTCCTGGCTCAGGAGGTGGTCCGCCGGCACTTTGCAGTTCTCGAACACGATCTGCGCGGTGTCCGAGGCGCGCTGGCCGGTCTTTTCCTCGATGCGCGCCACAACATACCCCGGCGTCTTCGTCGGCACCAGAAACGCGCTGATGCCCTTCTTGCCCGCGCTCTTGTCCGAAACGGCAAAGACGACGGCGACGTCCGCGTTCTTGCCCGAGGTGATGAACTGCTTCACCCCGTTCAGGATGTATTCGCCGCCCTTGCGCTCAGCGCGTGTCGTGATCGCCGACGCGTCCGAGCCGACCTGCGGCTCGGTGAGCGCAAATGCCCCGAGCAGTTTCCCCTGCGCAAGCGCCTTCAGGTACTGCTCTTTCTGATTCTCGTTGCCGTAGCCGTTGACGATGCCCGCGACCAGGTTGTTGACCGCGACGATCGTCGCGGTGGCGCAATCGCCGGCGGCGATCTCCTCGCAGGCGACGGCGAGCGAGGTGTAGTCGAGCCCCGCGCCGCCCCAT